>CAMJHX010000190.1 GCA_946405655.1 uncultured Clostridia bacterium | reverse complement strand
ATAGTTCGTGTCGCCGTCCGTGAGCGCCTTGGGGTTGACGCCCCAGAAGTCGAGCAGGCGGATCAGGCGGATGATCGGCATGAGGAGGATGCGCGGGATCTTCGCGAAGGAATCGACCACGGCGTCGATGCCGCCGGTGGAGCTCTCGCTCTTTTTCGTCTCGCGCACGTCGCCGGCAATCTTCCGGCTGAGCGTGTCGAGCGTGTCGGTCTCCCTGGGGACGTAGAACATGAGCGACTCCTCAGCATTGTCGGCAAATTTGCGCTTGACGACGAAGCCGATGCTGATCTCATACCGCTCATACATGCGATGACCCTGAATGAAGCGGTTCATCTTCGGGCGCTCATGGATCATGCGCGCGATGGCGACGATGAAGCAGTGAAAGAGCGTGGTGCGGTAATCGGGATGCTCGGCGTTTTTGCGCTCGATGAACTTCACAAGCTCGGTCGCGTCGATCTTCTCGTTGACATAGACCTCCGCCGCCGTGCGCTTGGGCATGATGTGCATCATGATCGTCGTGAGACCGGGCACATCGCGCACCCAGCGTCCGTCCCGGCGGTCGCCCCAGCGGCGTTTGATGGATTTGTCCATAGAGAATTCTCCATTCTTTCAAAAATTGAAAACAATCACCCTTCATAATAGAACAAAAACCGCAGAAAAACAAGTCGGAGCACAAATTTTGTCGCAGAAATTCAGCAGTGTGTTGAAACAGTGTTGAGAATGTGATAAATTAAAAGGTACGGTACGACAAATATGTGTACAAAGGAAGGGAATACTTATGGCACACAGACCGAACATTCTCAGGCTGGCGACGAAGATCAGCCTTGAGAGCATGACCTACACCGGCATCACCTACAACGACCCCGAGTACAAGATTCTGGAGCCGATCATCGATGACGATATGTGCCAGATCATGATGCACATGCGTCTGGAGGCCAACCGCACCGTGGAGGACATCGCAAAGCGCGCGAAGAAATCCGTCCACCACACGCAGGAGCAGCTGGACAAGCTGTGCAAAACCGGCGCGGTGCGCGAGCGCGTGCGCAACGGCAAGACCTACTATTTCTATCCCATCTGGGTGCCCGGCATCATGGAGGGCATCATGGCCAACCGCGAGCAGTGCGACGCGCACCCCGTGCTCGGCGAGTGCTTTGAGGAATACACCCGCCGCCGCGTGAGCATGCTCGCCCCGTTTATGGACGCCGGCATGAACATGATGCGCGTCATCCCCGTGCAGGCCGCGATCGAGAACAACTCCCGCAAGGCGAGCTATGACGAGGTGCACCGCCTCGTGGAAAACGCCTGGGCGATCTCCGTCGGCGCCTGCTCCTGCCGCCGCTCCCGCCGTCTGATGGGCGAGGGCTGCGGTCACCTGGAGGAGGACATGTGCATCTACCTCAACGACAACGCCATCAACTACTCCAAGCTGGGCGAGCATCGCCTGATCGACAAGGAGGAGGCCTACGAGATCCTCAGGCGCGCCGAGCGCAACGGCCTCGTGCACGAGCTGAACGTCGCCCCCGGCTATGAGGACTCCACCGCGATCTGCAACTGCTGCGGCTGCAGCTGCTACGCGCTGCGCATCGCGACCTATTTCCGCGCGCCCGACGCCGTGAAATCGAACTACGTCGCCCGCGTGGACAAGGACAAGTGCGTCGCCTGCGGCCAGTGCGTGGAAAACTGCCAGGTCAACGCCATGAAGCTCGGCAGCAAGCTCTGCACCGCGGACACCACCGTCCCGCGCCCGGCGGAGACCGCGCGCAACACCCTGCTCTGGGGCGGCAAGAACTACAACCCCGATTTCCGCATCAACCGCACGGACGTCGCCGAGGGCGGCACCGCGCCGTGCAAGGCGGCATGTCCCGCGCACGTCTCCGTGCAGGGCTACGTCGCGCTCGCCAAGCAGGGGCGCTATCTCGACGCGCTCAAGCTCATCAAGAAGCACAACCCCTTCCCCGCCATCTGCGGCCGCATCTGCAACAAGCCCTGCGAGAGCGCCTGCATGCGCGGCGAGCTGGACAGCGCCGTCGCGATCGACGATCTGAAGAAATTCATCGCCGAGCAGGATCTGAACGCCGAGCAGCGCTGGATCCCGCCGATGGAAAACCCGCGCGGCATCCCGTTTACCGAGCCCATCGCCGTCATCGGCGCGGGCCCCGCGGGTCTGAGCTGCGCCTACTACCTGCGCGAGAAGGGCTATCCCGTGACCGTGTTTGAAAAGGAGCAGGTGCTCGGCGGCATGCCCGCGCTCGCCATCCCCTCCTTCCGTCTGGAAAAGGACGTGCTCAATGCCGAGATCGACGTGCTGCGTCAGATGGGCGTGGAGTTCAAGACCGGCGTGGAAGTTGGCAAGGACGTCTCGCTCGACGAGCTGCGCGCAAAGGGCTTCAAGGCGTTCTTCCTCGGCGTCGGCGCCGGCAGACCCGGCACGATCGACGTCCCGGGCGCCGACGGCAAGACCGTGTGCTTTGCGCTCGATATGCTCAAGAAGGTCAACCTAGGCCACAGCCCGAAGCTGGGCGACGATATCGTGATCGTCTCCGGCGGCATCAGCACAAACTTCATCACGCTCGACGCGGCGCGCACCGCCGCCGCCCTCGGCGCCAAGCACGTGACCGTGATCGCGCCGAGAAAGATCGGCACGTTCAGCAACGTGAAGTCCGGCGTGGAGGCAGCCAAGGCCAGCGGCGTGGAGTTCGTCTGCGAGGCCGAGGTCACGGCCATTTCCGCCAAGGACGTCAGCTACACGCAGGACGGCGAGGCGAAGAAGGTCAAGGCCTCCGCCGTGGTGATCGCGATGGACCGCACCGTCGATCTCGGCGGCATCGGTCTGGGTCTGAGCGAGAAGGGGCTCGTTGCGGTCAATGGCGAATCCATGCAGACCGCCGTGGCGGACGTGTTCGCCGGCGGCGACGTCGTGACCGGTCCGCGCTACGCGATCAACGCGATCGCCGCCGGCCGCGAGGCCGCGCTCTCGATCCACCGCTATGTCCACGAGGGACAGGATCTCGTGCTCGGCCGCGACCACATGGACTACAAGGGGCTCAACCGCAAGACCGCCGTCATCAATCCGCAGGCCTACAGCGACGCGCCGCGTCAGACCGCCGAGCGCAAGGCCGCGAAGGGCAAGAACGCCGCCTGGCGCGACACCCGCGGCGTGCTCACCGAAGCGCAGGCGAAAACCGAAGCCTCCCGCTGCCTCGGCTGCGGCGTGGCGATGGTGGATGAATACATGTGCGTCGGCTGCGCGATCTGCACCACGCACTGCAAGTTCGGCGCGA
>CAMJHX010000189.1 GCA_946405655.1 uncultured Clostridia bacterium | reverse complement strand
AATGGTCATCACCATCAGCAGAGAATACGGCGCCGGCGGGCATTCCATCGGCAAGGGCGTTGCCAAGGCGCTCGGCGTGGAGTTTTATGACCGCGACATCATCAAGGCCGCCGCGCAGGAATCCGGCGCGGATCTGACGGAGATTGAGCGCGTGGAGGAGGAGCTCACCCGCACTGGCAGCTTCCTGCGCATGATCTCGCCCAACGCCTACCGCGACCAGAGCGATAATATCCATACCATCGAGCACAGCGTCATTCTCGCGCTGGCGTCCAAGGGCACCTGCGTCATCCTCGGCCGCTGCGCGGACGATATCATGGAAAAGGCGGGCATCCCGAGCCTGAACGTGTTCCTCTATGCCAGCGACATTCACCGCGCCGTGCGCGTGAGCGAGCTGATCGGGAGCAAGAACCCCAACGAGATCCAGAAGAAGATGCAGCGCACCGACACCGCGCGCCGCGCGTTCTACGAGCACTTCACCGGCAAGCGCTGGGGCGACAGCCGCAACTACACCCTCTCGCTCGACACCGGCGTTCTCGGCTACGAGACGTGCATCGACCTCATCTGCGAGGCCGCAAAAAAGGCCGAGGCGTTCCAGGAGTAAAGAACAAACCAAACAAAAAAAGAGAGACCCACGGTCTCTCTTTTTTGTTTTTAAAGGATCGTCTTCGAGATTTCCTTCACCGTCTGCGCGATGCGCTCGAGGTGCTCTTCCTTGTGCTGCACCATGCGCGTCGTCGGGCCGGAGATGCTGATCGCCGCGTAAGCTCTGCCCGCCGCGTCCAGCAGCGGCATGCCGTAGCAGGTGAGGCCGACCTCCGCCTCCTCGTCGTCGCTGGCGTAGCCCTCGCGCCGCACCTGATCGAGCCGGCGCAGGAGCGTCCCCGCGTCCGGGATCGCGTTTTTCGTGATCTGCGGAAACGGCGCGCTGCGCAGATACAGATTCAGCGCGTGATCCGACTGGTGCGCCAGAATCGCCTTGCCCGTGGCGGTGCAGTGCGCCACCTGACTGTAGCCGATGGCGGTGTCCATCTTGAGCCAGCTGCTGCCGAGCGCGCGGTCGATGAAAATGACGTGCACGCCGTCGCTGAGGATCGCCACATGGCACGTCTCGCCGCTCTCCTCCGCCATCTGCACCAGATAGGGATGCACGAGGCTCACCAGCTCCATGCGGTTGTAGGCGACCATGCCGAGGGAGAAGAGGTTCAGCCCCAGCCGATATTTGCCGCCGGCGGTCTTCGTCACATAGCCGCGGCGCTCGAGCGTCACCATAAAGCGAAACGCCGTCGAGCGGCTCATGCCCATGAGCTTTCCGACCTCGCTCGCGCCGAGCTCCTCGTGCTCATAAAACAGATTCAGAATGGAAAGCGCGCTGTCGACCGAGCTGAGAATGTACCGCTCGTCCGGCGCGCTGATTTCTTCGTTGTGCACTCTGCATTCCTCACTTTCGATTTTGTTTGACTCCATTATACGAATCTAAAACACTTGTGTCAACATACAAAACGAACGTTGTTCAAAACGCTATTTTTGTATTGCTGTATTGACATTCTTTGTAGATTTCTTATAATTTGAGACAAGGAGTTTGCTATAATAAAACATGAGTTTTGAAAAATAAAACCCATCCGCAATACCGACTGAAATGGATATGGAGGCGTATGCAATGAAAGAAATCCGTCTGCACGGCCGCGGCGGGCAGGGCGTTGTCAAGGCGTCGCACATCGTGGTCAAGGCCGCCGTCTCGTCCGGCACGCACGGCCAGTTCATCCCGTTTTTCGGCGTGGAGCGCAAGGGCTCGCCGGTGTTCGGCTTCCTCCGCCTGTCGAGCGAGCCGATCCGCCGCAAGACGCAGGTCTATGAGCCGGACATCCTCATCATCTTCGATGACACGCTCGTGAAGCTCCCGGCGACCTACGCGGGGCTGAAGGAGGGCGGCACCGTCATCATCAACTCCACCAAGACCATCGCCGAGCTCGGCGTTCCCGCGCAGGCAGGCGAGATCGCCATCGTGGACGCCACGGGCATTTCGGAAAACCTCTTCGGGCGCAATATGCCGAACACCTCCATGCTCGGCGCTCTCGCGAAGGTCACGGACCTCGTGAGCAGGGACGCGCTCTTCGACGAGATCGCGGCGGCCTTCGGTGAACAAAACCGCACCGCTGCCCAGACCGCCTATGACAGCGTGGTCATCACGAAAAAGGAGGCGTAATCCGTGAACGATACCAGATTTGTCACGCCGCTCGGCAACGACGGCATGTATATCCTCGATACCGCCGCATGGCGCATCGTCCGCCCCGTCATGGACAAGGAAAAGTGCATCAACTGCGGCGTCTGTATGGGCTACTGCCCGGTGAACTCCATTTACGCTGAGGGGAAGGAGATTCTGATCTCCTATGACTACTGCAAGGGCTGCGGCATCTGCGCCAAAGAGTGCCCCAAGCAGGCGATCAACATGGAACAGGAGGTCAAGTAAGATGGGTAAGATCGCAGCAATGACCGGCAACACCGCCGCTTATACGGGCGCCGCGCTCTGCCGCCCGGACCTCATCGCCGCCTATCCGATCACGCCGCAGTCCTCCGTCGTGGAGGGGCTCGCCGGCATGGTCTATAACGGCAAGCTCGATTCCAGCTTTGTGCAGGTCGAGAGTGAGCACTCCGCCATGAGCGTTGTGCAGGGCGCCGCAGCCGCGGGCGGAAGAGTCTTCACCGCCACGAGCGCGCAGGGTCTCGCCCTGATGTATGAGCCGTATTTTCGCATGTCCACGCTCCGCATCCCCATGGTCATGGCGCTCGCCACGCGCGAGATGACCTCGCCCGAGACGATCTGGAGCGGCCAGCAGGACGCCATGAGCGTGCGCGAGGCCGGCTGGATCCAGATGTTCTGCGAGAGCAATCAGGAGATTCTAGACATGATGCTCCAGGCGTATAGGATCGCGGAGGATCCGCGCGTGCAGCTGCCCGTGAACGTCTGCTATGACGGGTTCTACAGCTCCCACCTCATCGAGGGGCTGGACGTTCCGAGTCAGGCAGAGGCGGACGCGTTCCTGCCCGCCTACGCCGGGAAGACCTACCTCGATCCCGGTCAGCCCGCGGCGCTCGATCCGCTCACGCCGGGCGAGCTGATGATGCAGTACCGCAAAAACCACCTCGACGCGATGCGTGCGGCGCAGGCGGTCATCGAAGAGGTGGACGCAAAGTTCGCTTCTCAGTTCGGCCGCAGCTACGGCGGACTGATTGAGGAATACAAGACCGAGGACGCCGACGTCGTCATCGTCACGATCGGCGGCATGTCCGGCACCGGCAAGGACGCCGTGGACGCCGCCCGCGAGAAGGG
>CAMJHX010000188.1 GCA_946405655.1 uncultured Clostridia bacterium | reverse complement strand
AAGCATTGGTGCGAATCTAGCTGAGGCGTCAGCTGCTTTTAGCCGGAAGGACTTTCTGGCAAAAACCTATATTGCTTTCAAAGAATGCTCTGAAACGCTTTATTGGCTGGAGCTCTTAAGAGAAACAGAATATATTGACTCAAATATGTACCAATCCATGCAGCAGGACTGTGAGGAATTAAGAAAAATTCTGTCTTCCATTACGAAGACAACGAAGGACTCTATGAACTCCTAACTCCTAACTCCTCACTCCTAACTGCACCCCCCTAAAGATTGGAAGGATCTTTACCATGGACAAATCTATCCGCCCCGGGCGGATCGCTGTGCTGGCGCTGATCTTGTTGGCGCTGCTGGTGATCTTCTTCGTGGCCATCTATAAACTGCAGATCATCGAGGGCAACGCCTATTATGAGGAGAGCCTCAACAGCGTCACGACGACGCAGCGCGTCCGCGCCGCCCGCGGCAACATTCTCGACCGCTACGGCCGCGTGCTCATCTCGAACACGAGCGCCAACAGTCTGAAGCTCAACTACTCCGACCTCAAGGCGCAGGAGGACCCGAACGCGGCCATTCTGCGCATGGTGCAGCTCGTCGAGGAGGCGGGAGACGAGTATAACGACGATCTCCCCGTCACGATGTCGCCGCCCTTTGAATATACCGACATGACCACCCTGCAGCGCATGCTGCTGCGCGGCTATCTCGAGGACGCGAAGCTCCCGGAGGACGCCTCCGCGGTCGAGCTCATGAGCAGCTTCCGCAACCGCTTCAAGATCAACAACAACTATACCGCCGAGCAGATGCGCATCATCGCCGGCATCCGCTACGCGCTCGAGGTGCGCACGATCGTGAACACCGCGGACTACATCTTCGTCCCGACCGCGAGCATGGACCTCATTACCGCCCTGATGGAAAACGGACTGCGCGGCTTCGAGGTCACGACCTCCTATCAGCGCGTTTATAACACCACGCTCGCGCCGCACATCCTCGGCTACGTCCGACCCATGACCGCCGAGCAGTATGAGGTCTACGGCAAGCAGGGCTATCCCATGGACGCCGAGGTCGGTCAGGTCGGCGCGGAGCTCGCCTTTGAGCAGTACCTCCACGGACAGGACGGCGAAGCCGTCATCACGAAGAACGCCGCCGGCACGATCACCGGCCGCACCTATACCACCGAGCCCGTCCCCGGCAACAACGTCTCCCTCACGATCGACCTCGATCTGCAGGAGGCGGCGGAAAAGGCGCTCTATAACGGCATCATGGCCGTGCGCGCCGACGCCGAGTATAAGCCGAACATCGCCACCGCCGGCGCACTCGTCGCCGTCGACGTCAAAACCGGCGAGCCCCTCGCCATGGCGAGCTATCCGACGTTCAACCTCACCACCCTCTGGGAGGGAGATAATTACGAGATCATCTCGGCCGACGAGTCCGGCCCGATGTATAACCGCGCGACCATGGGCCTGTATGAGCCCGGCTCCACCTTCAAGCCCTGCACGGCCATCGCCGCCCTGACCTCCGGCGCCGTGAGCACCGGGGAGTACATCACGTGCGACGGCCCCTTCACCCGCTATGCCGACACGGGCTACAGCCCGACCTGCTGGGTCTATCCCGGCGCGCACGGCGCGGACAACGTCACCGAGGCGATCCGCGATTCGTGCAACATCTTCTTTTACACGATGGGTGACCGCATGAAGATCGAAACGCTCGATAAGTTCGCCGCCGCCTTCGGCCTCGGCGAGCGCACGGGCGTGGAGCTGCCGGAGAACACCGGCCGCATGGCCTCGCCCGAGGGCAAAAAGCAGCTCGAGGGCGCCAGCTGGTATGCCGGCGACTCCCTGCAGGCCGCCATCGGCCAGTCCATCAGCCAGTTCACGCCGCTGCAGCTTGCGGAATACTGCGCCACCGTCGCCAACGGCGGCACGCGCCACTCCGCCAGCATCCTCAAGAGCGTGCGCAGCTATGACTATACCGAGCAGATCGCCGAGGCGCAGCACGAGGTGCTCAGCACCGTCGAGTCCGACGCCGCGAACTGGGCGGCGGTGCAGGAGGGCATGTACCTTGTCGCCAACCACCCCGCCGGCTCTGCGTATAAGACCTTCGGCGACTATTACCCCCGCGTTGCCTGCAAAACCGGCACCGCCCAGCTGGGCGACAACAAGGCCAACAACGCCGTCTTCATCTGCTACGCGCCGTATGACGATCCGCAGGTCGCCATCGCCGTCGTCGTGGAGCGCGGCTCCGCCGGCGCCAACATCGCGCCGATCGCACGCGAATTTCTCGATGCGTACTTTACCGTCAAAACGGTGGACTTCTCGGTGCAGTCCGAGCTGTCCATCCTTCCCTGATAAGCCGTAACCCGAACCCTGAGAGAGGAGAGAAATATGAACATTGCACTCATCGCCCATGACCGGAAAAAAGAGCTCATGGTCCAGTTCTGCATCGCCTACTGCGGCATTCTGGCCAAGCACAACCTCTGCTCCACCAGCACGACCGGCAAGCTGATTGCCGAGGCCACGGGTCTGCCCATACAGATGTATCTGCATTCTGCGCAGGGCTGCCAGCAGATCGACGCGCGCATCAGCTATAATGAGATCGATCTCGTTCTCTTCTTTGCCGACGCCGACCATGAAAACGGCTTCGACGAGGTCAACCGCATGGCGCGTCTGTGCGACCAGCGCCAGATCCCCTTCGCCAGCAACGTCGCCACGGCGGAAGTGCTCATCCTCGGCCTCGCAAGGGGAGACCTGGATTGGCGCGATATTGTCAATCCTAAGAAATAACATTCATAGAGTTAGGAGTTAGGAATTAGGAGTTAGGAGTGCATCAAGCACCTACAACTCCTAACTCCTCACTCCTAACTCCTAACTTGAAAACAGAAGGAAGTCATTTGCTATGTTTCAGAATCGTACCCACAACTGCAATGAGCTGCGCATGGAGCACGTCGGCGAGCGCGTCCGGCTGGTTGGCTGGATGGAGAACGTCCGCGAGGTCGGACAGAACTTCGCCTTCGTCGTCCTGCGCGATTTTTACGGCACGACGCAGATCGTCATCGAGTCCGAAGAGATGATGCAGGTTATCAAGCCCCTCAACAAGGAGAGCACCATCGCCGTCGAGGGCGTCGTGCGCGAGCGCGCGAGCAAGAACCCCAAGCTCCCCACCGGCGATATCGAGATCGTCCCCGAGAAGATCGAGGTGCTCGGCAAGTGCATTTATAACGAGCTGCCGTTCGAGATCAACCGCAGCCGCGAGGCGGATGAGGCGAATCGCCTGAAGTACCGCTATCTCGATCTGAGAAACCCCGCCGTGAAGCAGAATATCATCCTGCGCTGCAA
>CAMJHX010000187.1 GCA_946405655.1 uncultured Clostridia bacterium | reverse complement strand
ACAAATTTAGAGCTTTTCACGATGATGCTGTCTAAAAACGGTGTTTCCAGATCTCAATTGA
Source organism: uncultured Clostridia bacterium (assembly GCA_946405655.1). Taxonomy (GTDB): domain Bacteria; phylum Bacillota; class Clostridia; order Oscillospirales; family Oscillospiraceae; genus CAG-103. The sequence goes on along the minus strand of CAMJHX010000187.1, from coordinate 3,269 downwards.
AACAATAATGAAGGCGAATCCGCAGGATAATCGGATTCGCCTTTCATTTTTGTAGGGCGGCCACCTGTGGGCCGCCGGATTCTGGTTCATAGTAACGGCGGGGCACAGGTCCCCGCCCACGCTCTTTGGGAACGGCACAAAAAAACGGGAGGGGCAAGCCCCTCCCCTACAGCTACATCCAGCCGCGATTTTTTCTTTTAAAACGGATGCCAATCTTCCAAAAACAGGCCTTCTTCTTTCACCGCAGCTTCCACGGTCTCGCGATCGACGCCGCACGCCAGATGCAGATAATAATCATATCCGAACTCAAATACGAGCGCGTCATTTTCCAGTCTGCCCCAGCATTTTTCGCGCAGACAATCCCGGAGAAACGAATCGAGCCGCTCGCCGCGGAGGATTTGTCCCAGGCGCCAAGGCACCGGCTTGTATCGTTCGAGCTGCGCGATTTTGACCCCATCGGTGTTTGTCTCCTGAAGAATTCGGAGAAAGAACTGAAGGTACTGATTTTCGGTGCGGCAATAGTCGGCTTCCGTAAACATTATCCCGTCAAATATCAGCCCGACGTCTGTATAAGAGGTCCATTCATTCTTTTGATAGACCCCGTCAATGCGAAAAGCCGGATCATATTTCGATATTCTGTAATGGTATTGGAAGTCTTTCACCCTGTTTATTTCACCGCGAACTCCATCGTCTCCGGGGAGCGGATGCGCTGGTGCTTGTAGATCGGCACATTATAGTGCGCGCCGAGCTGACGGACGAGATCCTTGTAGCAGCCCTTCATCTTGTCGTGGAAGACGATGGCCTCGATGCCGCCCTCGATGGACTCCACGCACTTTTTGGCGCGCTCAAAGCCCGCCTCGGTCTCATATTCGCCCGAGACGAGCCACTGGTTGGCAAGGCAATGCGTAACGCCGAAGGCCTCGTCACCCCAGGAATGGAGCGCAGCCTCGGCGAAATTCGGCTCGAAGTGGACGCCGCCGACGCAGAGGAGATTGTGCACCTGCTTGCCGTCATCATCGAAGACATGCGTGAGCGTGCGGGCGAGGGCGAGACAGGCCGTCTCGTCATCCCAGCTCACGGGCGCGCTGCCGACCTCGATATCGACCATCGGCACCGGGAACTGCAGCAGCAGGGACGGATCGCCGTGACCGTCATGGACGCCGGACCAGTGCGTGGCCTCGGTGGCGACGTGGTACTGCTCGAGCCCGAGCTCGACGCGGTTGCGCTCGAAGGCGAGGAGGAGATTGCGCATATAGCGCGGATTCGCCTTGCCGAAGCAGCCGGAGGCCATGTCGCCGAGGGAATGCACGGTGAGCACATTATCGGGCGCGTTGCCGCCCTCGTGCCAGGTGATCATGCCGGACATGTCGGCGTCGGCAAAGTGGGCGTTCATCTCCGGGAGGAAACGCGGATAGTCGAGGCAGAGGGCAATGTCCGTGGGCGCGAAGAAAAACTCGTTTCCGTCCCGCTCGCACTTCATGACGTCCTGACCGGCAAACTGGAAACCGGCCTTCTGCTCAAAAAAGCCCTCCTTTTCCAGCAGATCCCAGACGCGGAAGGACACGTGGCCCCAATCATGATTGTTGCAGATGAAATAGACAGCTTTCAAGGTTCTCTCTCCTATTCAGTGTAATCCAGACGGTAGAGATCCGTCCGGCGGTTTTTCAAGATGGGAATCTGGCCGCGGATGGCATCGGCCTGCGTGAGATCGAGCTCCTGCACGAGCAGACCCGGCTCCTCCTCCAGCGAGCAGAGCACGCGGCCCCACGGATCGCAGATCATGGAGTGCCCCCAGGAATGATAGGAGGCGGCCATGTCCTGCGCGGGTGCGCAGCCGGCGGTGAAGACCTGATTGTCCACCGCGCGCATGCGGAACGACAGCTCCCAGTGCGCGGGGCCGGTCGTGAGATTGAACGCACCGGGCACGAGCACGAGCTTCGCGCCCATGAGCGCCATGGCGCGAAACTGCTCGACAAAGCGGATATCAAAGCAGATGGCGACGCCGATCTTCCCCCACGGGGAATCAAAGACGGTGAAGTGATCGCCGGGCGTGAAGGTATCGGACTCCATAAAGCGCTGGCCGCCGGGGATATCGATATCAAACAGATGCACCTTGCGGTGCTTTGCGATCTGCTCGCCCTCAGGCGAAAAGACGAAGCACGTATTATAAATGCGCTCCCCCTCCTGCTCCGGCATGGAACCGCCGACGAGGTAAACGCCGCACGCGCGCGCAGTGTCACGCAGCGCCTGCCACGTCTCGCCGCGCTCAGGCTCGGCATAGGCAACGAACGCCGCGTTTTCATAGGGACACGGCCACATCTCCGGCAAGCAGACGATATCGCAGCCCTGCGCGGCGGCTTTGCGCACCATGTCCCGCATGGCGACGTGGTTTTGCTTCAAGTCAGCCGTCACAGGTAACTGACAGAGGCCGAGTTTCATGCGGCACCCCTCCTTTTTCTTATTCTTTAGTATAGCAAAGTGGTACAGTGATTGTCAATGCAGAAAGCCATTTCAATTGCCATGTGATAACTGCACAAAATGAAAACGATATTTTTGTGCGGTTTTTTATCCCCCCACCCCGGCTTGTTTGCGACGGTGGGTTGGGTTACAATTAGCACAGTAAAGAAATAAAAGGAGGCCTGCTTTATGCATATGGCAGACGCTCTGCTTGCGCCGACCGTTGCTGCGGCGATGTATGTCGCGTCCGGCACAGCCGCCGGCGTGAGCGTACACAAGCTGCGCAAGGACGATGAGACGCAGAAGCTCCCCGTGATGGCCGTGACCGCGGCGCTTGTATTTGCGGGGCAGATGATCAACTATACCATTCCCGGCACCGGCTCCTCGGGCCATATGTGCGGCGGCATGCTGCTGACGGGACTCTTAGGCCCGCAGGCGGGCTTTCTTTCGATGATCGTGATTCTCGCGATTCAGTGCCTGTTCTTTGCCGACGGCGGACTGCTTGCACTCGGCGCGAACGTCTGGAACATGGCGTTTTACGGCTGCTTCGTTGGCTACTATCTGATCTGGCGGCCGATCATGCGCTCGAACCTTTTCTCCGGCATGGGCGCGAAGGCGGCGGGACGCGTGAAGATCATCCTCGCCTCCATTCTCGGCTGCGTGGTCACGCTGCTGCTCGGCGCGTTTTCCGTCGTGCTCGAGACGAGCCTCTCCGGTATCACGGAGCTGCCCTTCGGCACCTTCCTCGGCATCATGATGCCGATCCATCTGGCGATCGGCCTGATCGAGGGTCTGATCACGACGGCGGTGCT
>CAMJHX010000186.1 GCA_946405655.1 uncultured Clostridia bacterium | reverse complement strand
GCTTCATCAACGCCACCGATCTCGCGGACTATTTAGTTAAGAAGGGCATGCCGTTTCGCAGCGCTTACAAGATCTCCGGCGCGCTCGTCGCCAGATGCATCACCGAAGGGTGCACGCTCGACGAGCTTCCGCTGTTCATCTATCAGTCGCACAGCGAGCTGTTCGAGGCCGACCTCTATCAGGAGATCAACCTCGCCGCCTGCGCCGAAAAGCGCTCCAGTCTCGGCGGCACCTCGGTGCAGAGCGTCGAAAATCAGATCGCCTGGGTGCGTAATCAGTTGGACACATGACAAACGGAGGTTTGTAGGGGACGGCGTCCTCGACGTCCCGCGCAGAACCAGCCGAATGGATCGCCGCATTCCGGCAAATCCGCACCGTTTTCCTTGACAAAACCCGGCGCTGAGGCTAGATTGGTCTCAGCGCTTTCCCGTGTCATCCTGAGCGCAGCGCGTCAGCGCGGAGTCGAAGGATCTTGGCAGCGCACGGAAAGAGCCGCTTTCGTTTGATCATTTGAAACCCTTGAATGGAGGAATGTCCCTTGAACACCAAGCAGACCGACCGGACCTATGTCGCCCATACCTACGCCCGATTCCCGGTGGAGATCGTCTCCGGCCGCGGCTCCGAGGTGTTCGACGAGACCGGCAAGCGTTATATCGACCTCACGAGCGGTATCGGCGTCGACGCCTTTGGCGTGGCGGATCCCGAGTGGATCGCCGCAGTCACGGCGCAGCTGGGCAAGGTGCAGCACATCTCGAACCTGTTTTATACCGCGCCGGCGGCCAACCTCGCGCAGCTGCTCTGCGAGCGCACGGGCATGAAGCGCGTCTTCTTCTCCAACTCCGGCGCCGAGGCGAACGAGTGCGCCATCAAAGCCGCGCGCAAGTACGCCGCGCAGACGAAGGGCGCCGATACCTACACGATCCTCACGCTCGAAAAGAGCTTCCACGGCCGCACGCTCGCGACCCTCTCCGCCACCGGGCAGGACAAATACCACGCCCAGTTCCAGCCGCTGCTGCCGGGCTTCATCCACACGCCCGCGAACGATCTCGCGGCGCTCAAGGCGGCCGCCGAGACGCACAAGCTCGCCGCCGTCATGATGGAGTGCGTGCAGGGCGAGGGCGGCGTCACGGCGCTGAATCCGGACTTTGTGCAGGGCGCGGCGGCATTCTGCCGTGAGCATGATATTCTCCTCATCATCGACGAGGTGCAGACCGGCAACGGACGCACCGGCACGCTCTATGCCTATCAGCAGTTCGGCGTCGAGCCCGATCTCGTCACCACGGCGAAGGGTCTCGGCGGCGGCCTCCCGCTCGGCGCGTGCTTGTTTGGCGAGAAGGTGCAGGACGTCTTCCAGCCCGGCGACCACGGCTCCACCTACGGCGGCAGCCCCACTGCCTGCGCGGGCGCCATCAGCATCCTCAGCCGCATCGACGAGAAGCTCCTCGCCGACGTGCGCGAAAAGAGCGCGTACCTCTTCGAGACCTTCTCCGGCGCCGAGGGCATCGAGAGCGTCTCCGGCCTCGGCCTCATGATCGGGCTCAAGACCGTAAAGCCCGCGCCGGACATCCTCGCCGAGGCCCGCGAGCGCGGCGTCCTCGCCCTCACGGCAAAGGAAAAAATCCGCCTCCTCCCGGCGCTGAACATCCCGATGGAGCTGCTGAAAGAGGCGGCGGAAGTATTGAAAGACTGCTGCAAGCTGTAAATCACGTGTCATCCTGAGCGGAGCGAAGCGGAGTCGAAGGATCTTGGCAGAGCAGTACGGTAGACGATGGTCGTTCTGTATTACTGCCAAGCCAAGATCCTTCGACTGCGCGCTGACGCGCTCCGCTCAGGATGACAGGGAAGGGGAAACAGAATCATGTCTTTGAAAGGAAGAAACTTTCTCAAACTGCTGGATTTTACACCGGATGAAATCAATGAACTTCTGGATCTGGCAGCGGAATTAAAAGCGCAGAAAAAATCCGGCGTCCCGCACCGGATGTTTGAGGGCAAGAGCATCGCCCTGATTTTTGAAAAGACGAGCACGCGCACGCGGTGTGCCTTTGAGGTTGCGGCGGCGGATCTCGGCATGCACCCGGTGTATCTCGATCCGAGCGGCTCGCAGATCGGGAAGAAGGAGTCCATCGCCGACACCGCCCGCGTGCTGTGCAGGATGTTCGACGGCATCGAATACCGCGGCTTTGAGCAGGAGCGCGTCGAGGCGCTGGCGAAATACGCCGGCGTCCGCGTCTGGAACGGGCTCACGAACGAGTTTCACCCGACGCAGATCCTCGCGGACTTTCTCACCATCCGTGAGCACTTCGGCACCCTCAACGGAATCAAGCTCGTCTATCTCGGCGACGCGCGCTATAACATGGGCAACTCCCTCATGGTCGGCTGCGCCAAGATGGGCATGCACTTCGTCGCCTGCGCGCCGGAGAAATACTTCCCGGACGCGGCGCTCGTCGCCGAATGCCAGGCGATCGCAGCCGAGACCGGCGCGACGCTGGAATTCCTCACCGATCCGATGGAGGCGGTGCAGGGCGCCCATGTGCTCTATACGGACATCTGGGTCTCCATGGGCGAGCCGGAGGCGGTCTGGGCGGAGCGCATCCACGATCTGCTGCCTTACCGCGTCACGAAGGCGCTCATGGACGCCGCCGGCGCGCAGTGCCGCTTCATGCACTGTCTCCCGTCCTACCACGATCTCGGCACGGACAACGGCCGCGCGATCTATGAGAAATACGGTCTCGACTGCCTCGAGGTCACGGACGAGGTCTTCGAGAGCGATCAGAGCATCGTCTTCGACGAGGCAGAAAACCGCCTCCACACGATCAAAGCGGTCATGGCAGCGACGCTGTGACTCCTCTAAAAGCCTTCCCCCCTCGGGGGAAGGGGGACCGCGCTTGCGCGGTGGATGAGGGGCAAGCTGCCTCCGCACTGAAATGGAATCCCCGCGCCAACACGCGGGGATTTTTGCATATATTCATTCAATATTCATTCTTCCGATCCAAATTACCCCGAAATCCGTGAAAACATCCACAAAACCAAACCGAATCCAGTGCAGTTTTGATGTGCACTTGCATAAAAATTTGAATATTGCGAATAAAAATGCATTCTTTCCTTGACTTTCGCGCATTCGGGTGCTAAACTGCAACCATCCCAAAACTGTTATGAAAAGAGGATATCAAAATGAAAAAATTCATCACCCTGCTTCTGGCTGTGCTGATGGTTGCTTCTCTCGCCGCCTGCGGCAGCAACAACAGCGCTCCCGCGGCTGACGGCTCCGCCGAGGCGGAGGCCGCTGCCTCCAATGTCCAGCTGAAGATTCTGGACTCCGAGTACGTCACTGAGGATTACG
>CAMJHX010000185.1 GCA_946405655.1 uncultured Clostridia bacterium | reverse complement strand
TCGATGGCAGCGCGCACCTGCGGGAGATAGGTCTCCTCCATCTCCGACCAAAAGCGCTCGTCCGGCTCGCGCACCCGGGCGGTAAAGCGCAGGCAGCCGAGACGGATCTCGGGATAAACATCATACAGAGCAGGATCGACGGAGACGGGATAGGTCATGCCTGCACCTCGTCCAGGATCGCCTGCAGCTCGGGCGCGGCAAAGGAATACACCGCGTCGCAGAACTGGCACGAGACCTCGATGGACTTTCCGTCCGCGATCATTTCCTTGAGCGCGTCCGCGCCAACGGTGCCGAGGGCGCCGCGCACACGCTCGCGGCTGCAATAGCAGCGGTATTCCACGCCGTGGCGCTCAACGATCTCAGGCTCGAGATCCTTCATGACCTGCTCGATCACCGCTTCCGGCCCATCCTCGGCAAGGATGGTGGTGAGCTGATCCATGAGGAAAATGTTGTCCTCCAGCTTTTCGATCAGGCTCTCCGGCGCGCCGGGCAGAAGCTGCACGATGAAGCCGCCGGCGGCCTTAATGCTGCGGTCGGTATCGACGAGGACGCCGAGTCCGCTCGCCGCGGCGATCTGCTCGCTCTCCACGAGATATGCCGCCAGATCCTCCGCAATCTCGCCGGAGACGAGCGCGGTGCTGCCGATATACGGCTCCTTGAGACCGATGTCGCGGCTGACGGTGAACATACCGTCGCATCCGACGGCGCCGCCGACGTCGAGCTTGCCGTCCGGTCTCAGGGGAAGATCGACCGATGCGTCGCCCACGACGCCGCGCACGTTGCCCTCATGGTCGGACACGGCGATGACACTGCCAATGGGTCCTCCGCCCTGCACGCGGATCGTGAGCGAGGCGTCGTCCTCCTTCATGAGCTCGCCCAGCATGGACGCGGCGCACAGCGTGCGGCCGAGCGCGGCGGAGGTGGTGGGCGTGAGATGATGAATGTCCTGCGCGCGCTGCACGGTGCTGCGCGCGGTGATGACCTGCATTTTGACAAAGCCGTCAGCCGAGACGGCACGGATGATTTCGTCCATAATGTGTTCCTTTCTGATATACTGCGGAGGGGATCTTCCCCTCATCCACCGCGCAAGCGCGGTCCCCCTTCCCCCGAGGGGGAAGGCTTTGCATTAAACACGCACTGCGATAAAGAACAGTCGGCCTTGATTACCTTGAGGACCTTCGGTCGTAGTGCAGATCTCGCCGAAGCCCTGCGCTTGCAGGAGGGCGGTGAGCTGCTCGGGTGTGTGGACGTATTCCACGTGCTCCTCGGATTCTCTGGACCAGAGGTCTCCCTCGCGCTCGAAGAGATCCATGCCGAAGCGCATGACGCCGTCTGAGAGCTCGGCGCGCCAGAGGCAGAGGACGTCCTCCGTCTCATCGAGAAAGAGCTCGCCGTCGAGCATCTCAAACGATTCCGGCGTGCGGATATCAAAGATCAGCAGCCCGCCCGGGCGGATAAAGAGGTGCAGACGGTGCAGCACCTCGGGCAGGCTTTCCGGAGGGAGATAGTCAAACCCATCAAGCGAACAGACTGCCGCATCAACCGTGCCATAGAGATCAAGCTCCTCCGCGCTCTGGCAGAGCAGCAGCGGCGGCACACAGTCGGTGGGCAGCTCGGCCGCCTTTTCTCTCGCCTGCATGAGCATATCGGCAGATGCGTCGGCGGCGATCATCTCGTACCCGCGCTCGGCCAAAAGGCATGTGAGCGTGCCGGTACCGCAGCATAGATCGAGCAGGGTGCGCATCTCGCCCCCTGCCGCCTCAAATTGCCGCTCGTAAAAATCCGCAAAGGCGGCATAGTCCACGTCTCTGGTCAGAGCGTCGTACCATGCCGCCAGCGGTCCGTAGGACGCGGTCACTCCCCGCTGCCCTCGGTCTTGCCCAGACGCTGGAAGACAACCTCATAGCCGCCCGCGCCGTACTGCAGAGAGCGATTGACACGGCTGATCGTGGCGCTGGAGGCGCCGGTGCGCTCGAGAATGTCGCTGTAGATCATGCCGCTGTGCAGATACGTCGCCACCTGATAGCGCTGCTCCATGGCACGCAGCTCGTTGACCGTGCAGAGGTCCTCTAGGAACTTCTTGCATTCTTCCACCGTCTCAACCTGCAGGAGGGCTTCATAGAGCTCCTCGCAGCGATTTTCCTTGTTGCGTTTATACATGCTTTTTGTTTCCTTTTCCTTTTTTTCCATTCGTTTCGGCAATGCGCCGCTGTGCACTTTAACACTGTAATTCATTTTACACGACAGTTTGGAAAAAGTAAATACCATTTGCCTGTTTTTGGTTCTGTTTTTTCAGCAAACTACCGAAGATAGTCCTTGCATTTTAATAGGTAATACGTTAATATATACACAAAGAGTTCAATATTGAAAGGAGGACTGCTTATGCAGATCGGCAACTGGCTGCTCAGCATGACAGCTGTGTGGGGGATTGCTATCATCGCCTTTCTGTTGCTGGAGGGCATGACGACCGGGCTTGTCAGCATCTGGTTCGCCGTGGGTGCGCTGGCAGCGCTGCTCTCTTCCCTGTTCGGCGCTCCGGTTTGGCTGCAGCTGGTGTGGTTCTTCGTGATCAGCATCGCGGCGCTGCTCATCACCCGCCCGCTCGCGCGCAAGTACCTCAACAGCAAAACGCAGGCCACGAACGCGGACATGTACGTCGGCAAGGAGTGCATGGTCATCGAGGAGATCGACAATGTGGCCGGCTCAGGCGCGGTGAAGGTCGCGGGCAAGGTCTGGACCGCCCGCAGCGCGGACGGCGACGTCATCCCCGCCGGAACGAAGGCAGAAGCCCTGCGCATCGAGGGCGTGAAGCTGATTGTGAAACCCATTCATGAGCAAGTAATTGTGGAAGAATAAAAGGAGGATATCATTATGATCGGACAGTTCATTGTTCCCATTCTCATCGCACTGGCGCTGATCGTCATTGTGCGCTGCATCCGTATCGTGCCGCAGGCGCAGGCCTATGTTGTAACCCGCCTCGGCGCCTATAAGACCACGTGGGACGTCGGCTTCCACATGAAGGTTCCGTTCCTGGAGCAGATTGCAAAGCGCGTCTCTCTCAAGGAGCAGGTGGCGGACTTCCCGCCGCAGCCTGTTATCACAAAGGACAACGTCACGATGCAGATCGACACCGTCGTCTACTATCAGATCACCGACCCGAAGCTCTATACCTACGGCATTGAGCGCCCGATCCTCGCGATCGAAAACCTCTCCGCCACGACGCTGCGTAACCTGATCGGCGACCTCGAGCTCGACCAGTGCCTGACGAGCCGCGACATCATCAACTCCAAGATGCGCGAGATCCTCGACGAGGCCACCGACCCCTGGGGCATCAAGGTCAACCGCGTGGAGCTGAAGAACA
>CAMJHX010000184.1 GCA_946405655.1 uncultured Clostridia bacterium | reverse complement strand
AGCGGAAATTGGTTTTTCGAGCAACTGCACGAAAAATAATTTCCGGCCGCCCGCGAGGGAAGACCGGCGTTAGTTAATACTGAGCGACGAATTCGTAGACGATGTTGCCTTGCTGCTTGGCGGGGGCGTCCGCCTTGGCGGAGAACTTGGAAAGGCGGGCGGCGCGGACGGCGAAATTGCGCAGACAGCCGTCTTTAGATGAGACGGCGTCATCGACTTTGGCGTCAATGACAGTACCGCCGGGATTGACGGTAATGAGAACGGTAACCTGCCCGGCGCCAAGGCAACGATACGCCGGAATGGGCAGGTGGCTGGCCTTGCGGCCCTCCAGGAAATAAGACACGACGGACGGCCCGCTGTAGACACTTTCCTCCTGCTTCTTCTCCTCCTTTTTCTCGGGAATCACCGGCCCCGGATCGGCGACATCCTCCTCCGGCACGGTAAAGCCCTTTTCGAGCTCCTCCTGCAGCCGCTGAGCGTCCTTATAAAGCTGCTCGGCATCTGTCCCGCGGTCGTCCTTCAACGCCCCGCGATCGACCGCAACGCCGCGCAACGGCGTCGCCTCCAGCTCCTGCTCCAGCAACTGCGCGATACGCTCCTTGAAAGCGGCCTCCTGCTCCAGCTTCTCGATCTCCTCCTGCAGCCGCTCCTTCTCCTCCAGCGCGGAAAAATCCAGCACAAAAGTATTCTCCCTCCGGATGCTCCAATCCAGGCCGGCAAGCAATAACACAATCACCACCGCGAGATGAACGATCACGGTGGTGTAGATGCCTGCCTTTTCTTCCTGGGAGAGCCGGCGCATATGTTAAACGTGTTCCTCCAGGGATTTCTCGACGGTGGCGGTGATCACGTCGATCGCCACCTTGTTGTGTCCGCCCTGCGGGATGATGATATCGGCGTAGCGCTTGCTCGGCTCGATGAACTGCAGATACATCGGCTTGACGGTGCGGGAATAGCGCTCGATGACCCAGTGCACGTCCTTGCCGCGCTCGCTGATGTCGCGCGCCATCACGCGCATCAGCCGGTCGTCATCGTCTGCGTCCACGAAGATCTTGATGTCCATCTGCTCCCGCAGCTCCTTGCACGTGAAAATGAGGATGCCCTCGATGATGATCACGTCGGCCGGCTCCACGAACTTGGTCTCGGTCTTGGAGCGGGCGCAGGAGATGAAGGAATAGACGGGCTGCTTGATGGCCTTGCCGTGCTTGAGGTCGTTGAGCTGGCTGCACAGCAGGTCCCATTCGATCGCATCCGGATGGTCGAAGTTGTGGACGCGCTTCTCCTCGTCGGAGAGGTCGCTGGAATCCTTATAATAGGAATCCTGGGGGATGACCACCACGCTCTTGCCCTTAAGGTTCTCGGTGATGGCCTTGACAACCGTGGTTTTGCCGGAGCCTGAGCCGCCGGCGATGCCGATGACTAGCATAATGTTTAAAGCTTAAAATTCCGCGTTTTTCGGGGTTCTCGGGAACGGAATGACGTCGCGGATGTTCTGCATGCCGGTGATGAAGAGCAGCAGACGCTCGAAGCCCAGGCCGAAGCCGCTGTGCGGGCAGCTGCCGAAGCGACGGGTGTCGATGTACCACTCCAGGTTCTTGCGGCTCATGCCGAGCTCGTCGATGCGGGCTTCGAGCTTGCCGAGGTCGGCCTCACGCTCGGAACCGCCGATGATCTCGCCGATCTTCGGGAAGAGGACGTCCATGGCGCGGACGGTCTTGCCGTCCTCGTTCTGCTTCATGTAGAAGGCCTTGATGTCCTTGGGATAGCCCGTCAGGATGACCGGCTTGCCGAAATGCTTCTCCACGAGATAGCGCTCGTGCTCGCTCTGCAGGTCGATGCCCCAGGCCACAGGATACTCGAACTGGACGCCGTTCTTGACAGCCTCCTCGAGGATGCGGATGCCCTCCGTGTACTCGAGGCGCACGAACTCCGTGCCGATGACGCCGCGCAGGCGCTCGACCAGCTCGGGATCGTAGCGGTCGTTGAGGAACTGGATGTCATCCATGCAGTGCTCCAGGGCGTAGGAGACGAGGTGCTTGATGAAGTCCTCGGCCAGGTCCATGTTGTCCTTGATGTCGTAGAACGCCATCTCGGGCTCGATCATCCAGAACTCCGCGAGGTGACGCGGGGTGTTGGAGTTCTCGGCGCGGAACGTCGGGCCGAAGGTGTAAATCTCACCGAGTGCGGTGGCGCCGAGCTCGCCTTCGAGCTGGCCGCTGACGGTTAGGCTCGTCTGCTTGCCGAAGAAGTCCTTGCCGTAGTCGATACGGCCCTTCTTGTCGCGCGGTACGTTCTCGAGGTCGAGGGTCGTGACCTGGAACATCTGGCCGGCGCCTTCGCAGTCGGATTCGGTAATGAGGGGCGTGTGCAGGTACACAAAGCCCTTGCTGTGGAAATACTCGTGGATGGCGAAGGCCATCTGGCTGCGGAGGCGGTAGATGGCGCCGAAGGTGTTGGTCCTCGGGCGCATGTGCGCGACCGTACGCAGATACTCAAAGGAAGTGTCCTTCTTCTGGAGGGGATAGCGCATCGGATCGCAGGTGCCGTACACCTCGATCTCCGCCGCCTTGATCTCAACCGCCTGGCCGCTGCCCACGGATTCGACGAGATTGCCGCGCACGCAGATGCAGGCGCCCGTGCTGATCTGTGCCAGCACCGGCTCCGTCTCGGCATTTTTGTCCACGACAATCTGGACGTTCTTGATGGTCGAGCCGTCGTTCAGCGCGATGAATGCGATTTCCTTATTCCCTCTCTTGGTCCTGACCCAACCTTTGGCCAGCACTTCCTGACCTGCCTTCATCTGCAGCAGGTCCTTCACCTTGGTACGAAGTATTTCCTTCATTTCTTCTTTTTATTTAAAAAGCAGCCCTCGTTGAAGGGGGCTGCTCGTATTCAATACTGCTTAAGCCTATTTCGCAGGCTTTCTTGCAGAGTACATGATCTTCAGCGCGGAGCAGCGTCGCAGCTCCTGCTTCACATCGGTCACGATACCCATTCTGACATCCTGGTCAGCCTTGATAGACACGGTCATGAGCTGACGGTCAGCCTCGCTCTTGGAGTCACGCTCCGCGGCGATGAAGTCGCGGATGTCGTCCGTGGTGCGGAAGGAGTCGTTCAACTGGATACGGGCATCGGTACCCCACTGGGCCTGATACTGCAGGGTCGGAGAACCGATGTTGATGTATGCGTTGAGGTCCTTGCGCTCCAGCTTGACGACTTCGGAAGCCTCAGGCGTGGTGATCTTGACCTTCTGCTCGGTGTCACGCATCTGCGTGGTCACCATGAAGAAGAACAGGAGCATGAACACGATATCGGAGAGAGAGCTCGAGGTGATACCCGGCATCTCCTTCTTGTCGCCTTTCTTAAATCTTG
>CAMJHX010000183.1 GCA_946405655.1 uncultured Clostridia bacterium | reverse complement strand
CTGCGGGTCCACTGTGTGAGCCACGCGGCGTCCATCAGGCCTTGCCGTCGCAGCCAAGCACATTGATGATCTTGTGCTTGACGAGCTGCTTGATGTTCTCGCGGGCGGGGCCGAGATACTTTCTGGGATCGAACTCACCGGGGTTCTCATCGAAGAACTTGCGGATCGTGCCGGTCATGGCAAGGCGCAGATCGGAGTCGATGTTGATTTTGCAGACCGCCAGACGAGAAGCCTCGCGCAGCTGATCCTCGGGAACGCCGATGGCGCCGGGCATATTGCCGCCGTGCTCGTTGATCATCTGCACATACTCCTGCGGCACGGAGGAAGAACCGTGCAGCACGATCGGGAAACCGGGCAGACGCTTGGAGACTTCCTCGAGAATGTCGAAGCGAAGCTGCGGCTTCGTGCCGGGCTTGAACTTATAAGCGCCGTGGCTGGTGCCGATGGCGATGGCGAGAGAGTCGCAGCCGGTGCGCTCAACGAACTCCTGCACGTCCTCGGGACGGGTGTAGGAGGAATCCTCGGCGGAGACGTTCACATCGTCCTCCACGCCGGCGAGCGTGCCAAGCTCAGCCTCAACGACAACGCCATGATCATGGGCATATTCCACGACCTGGCGAGTCAGCGCGATGTTGTCCTCAAAGGACTTGGAGGAGGCGTCGATCATGACGGAGGTAAAGCCGTCGTCGACGCAGCTCTTGCAGAGCTCGAAGGTATCGCCGTGGTCGAGGTGCAGGCAGATCGGAAGACCGGTCTCAATAACTGCGGCCTCGACGAGCTTGACGAGATAGGTGCGGTTGGCATACTTGCGCGCGCCGGAGGAAACCTGCAGGATCACAGGAGCCTGGCACTCCTTCGCCGCCTCCGTGATACCCTGAATAATTTCCATATTATTCACATTAAAAGCGCCGATGGCATAGCCTCCGTTGTAGGCTTTTTCAAACATTTCCTTGGAAGTTACGATTGACATTGACAATTCATCGTCCTTTCTATTATTATATATAAGGAAAACCATGGGTAACCTTGGTTGTCTCTTTTTGTATTGTACACAATTTCACAAACAATATCAATACTAAACAATACAAAAAACTGATGATTTATATTATTTTGGAGGACAATAAAAATGGACAACGAACTCAGAGGCGCTTGTATCATCGGGCAGTCCGGCGGACCTACGGCGGTCATCAATGCCAGCGCATACGGCGTCATTCGCACCGCGCTGGATTCCGACTGCATCACGCGGGTGTACGGCGCTGCGCACGGCATCAAGGGCGTTCTGGACGATAAGCTGTATGACATGAACCGCGAGGATGCTTATGAACTCAGCCTGCTGCTGCATACCCCCTCTTCCGAGCTGGGCTCCTGCCGTTACAAAATGAAGGACCCGGATGAGGACGATACCGACTACAAGCGCATTCTTGAGATCTTTCAGAAATACAACGTTCGTTATTTCTTCTATAACGGCGGCAACGATTCCATGGACACCTGCGACAAGATCAGCCGTTTCATGGCCAAGAGCGGCTGGGAATGCCGCGTGATGGGCGTGCCGAAGACGATCGACAACGATCTTTACGGCACGGACCACTGCCCTGGCTTTGCCAGCGCCGCGAAGTATATCGCCACCTCCTGCATGGAGGTCAGCAAGGACGCTACGGTTTACGACAACGGTCAGGTCACGATCATTGAGATCATGGGTCGTCATGCCGGCTGGCTTGCCGCGAGCTCGAAGCTTGCCAGCTATTTTGGCGCCGGTCCCGATCTCATCTATCTCCCTGAAGTGGATTTTGATATGAACGCGTTCCTGAAGGACGTGCGCCGTGTTTATGAGGATAAGGGCAAGGTTCTGGTTGCGGTTTCCGAAGGCATCCATTACGCCGACGGCGTCTTTGTTGCTGAGGCGCAGACCTCCGCGACCGACGGGTTTGGTCACGCCCAGCTTGGCGGCGCCGCCAACATCCTCTCCCGTATCGTGAAAGAAGACCTTGGCGTCAAGGTGCGCGGCATTGAGCTGAGCCTTCTGCAGCGCTGCGGCGCGCATCTCGCGTCGGAGACGGACGTCCATGAAGCTTTCCTTGCCGGTAAAATCGCGGTTGAGGCCGCCGTGTCCGGCGCCTCCGGCAAGATGGTCGCCTTTGAACGCCACATGCTCGACGGCAAATATCTCTGCACGACCAAGCTTCTCCCGCTCACTGCAGTTGCGAACTTTGAAAAGAAGGTTCCGATCGAGTGGATCACGCAGGACAAGAACAATGTGACGGACGATTTTGTCGATTACTGCCTGCCGCTGATTCAGGGCGAGCCGAAGCTGGTTCTTGAAAATTCGCTGCCTCGTTATGCGCGGCTGAAAAAAATCCTCGCCCGCGTTTAATCTTTGATAGAAGGAGCACTTCTTCGATATGATCACTGTTGAAGATCTTTCGCTGCAATACAGCGGCACTCCCCTGTTTTCCAAGGTGGATCTGCAGTTTACCGCCGGAAACTGCTATGGCATCATCGGCGCGAACGGCGCCGGGAAGTCCACCTTTCTGAAAATCCTGTCCGGCGATCTGGAGCCCACCTCCGGTCATGTTTATATCGATCCCAAGGCCCGCATGTCCGTGCTCAAGCAGGATCAGACCATGTATGATGATCACTCTGTCATGGAGACTGTCATTATGGGCAATCCCCGGCTTTATGAGTGCGGCAAGGAAAAGGACGCCATCTATGCCAAGGAAGAGATGACGGACGAGGACGGCATGCGCGCCTCGATCCTCGAGGAAGAGTACGCCGAGCTCGGCGGCTGGGAGTCTGAATCGGACGCCTCCCGCATTCTGCAGGGGCTTGGCGTCAGCCCCGAGCACCACGAGACGATGATGGCGGACATGGATCCCCGCCTCAAGGTGAAAGTGCTTTTGGCGCAGGCGCTCTTCGGGCACCCCGCGATCATTCTCCTGGACGAGCCGACGAACAACCTCGACCTCGCGAGCGTCGTCTGGCTGGAAGACTTTCTGATGGACTATGACGGCACCGTGCTCGTTGTCTCCCACGACCGTTACTTCCTCAACAACGTCTGCACGCACATCGTAGATATCGACTACGGCAAGATCAAGATGTACGTCGGCAACTACGATTTTTGGTACGAGTCCAGCCAGCTGATGCAGAAGCTGATCAAGGATCAGAACAAGCGCGCAGAGCAAAAGATTCAGGAGCTGCAGTTGTTCATCCAGCGCTTCTCCGCGAACAAGTCCAAGTCCCGCCAGGCGACGAGCCGCCGCAAGCTTCTCGAAAAGCTGACCGTAGAGGAAATGCCCGCCTCGAGCCGCCGCTATCCCTGGGTTGGCTTCAAGGCAGACCGCGAGCCCGGCAAGGATCGTCTGTTCGTGACGGACATCAGCAAAACTGTGG
>CAMJHX010000182.1 GCA_946405655.1 uncultured Clostridia bacterium | reverse complement strand
CGGAGACGTCCCAGTAGCCCGGGTAGCCCTTTTTCTCCATACTCCGACGCTGGATCAGCATCTCGCCCCGGTCGTTAAAGAGGCAGACGTGAATCACCACCTGACACTGCTCCGGCGAATGCTTCTCGCCGCGCGGCAGGATCTGACCCGTCGGCCGCCGGTCGAGATCATAGACGTCCCAGCGCTCCATCAGATCGCCGCCCCGATCAGCGCAATCACGCAGCCGTTGAAGATCGCCATGTCCGCCACGTTCCAGATCCGCTTCTGCAGCAGGGGAATGGGCGCCTTCGTGCCGTGGATATAGTCCGTCACATACCCGCTCGTCCAGCGCTCGATCATGTTCGAGAGCGCGCCGCCGGCGGCGAGCCCCGCACCGAGGCGCACCAGCGGGCGGGACACGCCAACCGTCCGGCTCACGAGCACCGCGCCGATCACGGCGGCGGTCGTCGCCCCGGTCTGATAGGCGAGCACCAGCTTCGGCTTGCCCTCAAAGCGGCTGCCCACGATGCCGAAGTTGTGCGCCTGCCGCAGCTCATACTGCTTGCCCAGCGCCTTCGGAAACTGCTGCTTCGGCGCGGCGTTCACCTTTTTGCGGATGCCGTATTCCGCGGCCAGCACTGCCGACGCGGTGAGGATGGTTGTCATCATAGTATATTCCTCCTTTTCGGAAGCTGGTGTTACTATATCATAGATTTATAAAAAATCACACCTTTTTTGCCAAACGTCTTGACATTGGACGCATAATATGGTTATATAAACACATGAACAAACGTTCATATGTTTTAGGTGAAAGGAGGATCTCTTATGGATCAGGAACGCACCGCACCGGTGTGCGATTTTCTCCATGTGCATGAGGACGCGGTCGAAGAGGTGCTGCGCCTGCTGCCGGAGGAGGAGCGGCTGTATGATCTGGCGGAGGTCTTCCGCGTCTTCGGCGATACCACGCGCATCCGCATCCTCTATGTGCTCTTCGAGCGGGAGCTCTGCGTGTGCGATATCGCAAAGCTCCTCGGCATGACGCAGAGCGCCGTCAGCCATCAGCTGCGCATCTTAAAGGACGCGAAGCTCGTGCGCTTCCGCCGGGAGGGGAAGACCGTGTTCTATACGCTGGACGATGACCATGTCCGCTCGGTGCTCGAGCTCGGCATGGAGCACGTTCTGGAGAAATAAGATTGAAAGGAGATCATGATCATGCAGAAGAAGTACAGCATCGAAGTCGATTGCGCCAATTGCGCCGCCGCTGTGGAGCGCAAGCTCTCCGAGCTCGAGGGCATTGAGAAGGTGTCCATCAGCTTTATGGCGCAGAAGATGATCGTGGATTACGCCGAGGGCGTGGACGAGAAGGGCATGCTCAAGGAGATGCTCAAGGTCGCCCGCAGGATCGAGCCCGATTTCGAGATCGAGGACTGATTATATGAAGCTCAAAAAACGCCAGAAAAAAGCGCTGCGCCGCATTCTCATCGCGGCGGCGCTGTTTCTGGTTTTGCTGCTGGTGCGCCATCTCTGGCCGGAGGTCTGGTGGGCGCAGCTGATCGCCGCCGTGCCGCCGTATCTCATCATCGGCTGGCCCGTCCTGCGCAAGGCGTGGCAGGGCATCTTGAACCGGCAGCCGTTCGATGAAAACCTGCTCATGTCCATCGCCAGCCTCGGCGCCATGGCGCTCGGTGAGTTTCCCGAGGGCGTCGCCGTATTGCTGTTTTACGAGGTCGGCGAGCTGTTCGAGGACATCGCCGTCGGCCGCAGCCGCAAGAGCATCGCCGATCTCATGGATATCCGCCCGGATTACGCCAATCTCGAGATCGGGGATCTCCTGCAGCAGGTCGAGCCCGAGACGGTCGAGATCGGCAGCGTCATCGTCGTCAAGCCCGGCGAGCGCGTCCCACTCGACGGCACGGTCATCGACGGCGCGTCCAGCCTCAATCTCGCGGCGCTCACGGGCGAGAGCGTACCGGTCGACGTCAGGGCGGGGGATCCCGTCCTCTCCGGCAGCGTGAATCTCACGGGCGTCCTGCGCCTGCGCACCGAGAAGGTGTATGGCGACTCCACCGTCGCCCGCATTCTCGAGCTTGTGGAAAACTCCTCCCTCAAGAAGGCGAAGACCGAGCACTTCATCACGCGCTTTGCCCGGTGGTATACGCCGATTGTCGTGCTCGCCGCCGTCGTGCTCGCGGTGCTTCCGCCGGTGCTGAACATGACGCACCACGATCCCGCACAGTGGGGCGAGTGGATCCACCGCGCGCTCACCTTCCTCGTCATCAGCTGCCCGTGCGCCATGGTGCTCTCCATCCCGCTCACGTTCTTCGCCGGCATCGGCGGCGCGAGCGGACGCGGCATCCTCATCAAGGGCAGCAGCTATCTCGAGCTGCTCGCGAAGACCGACCGTGTCGTCTTTGATAAAACCGGCACGCTCACGCGCGGCGTGTTCGAGGTCGTGGAGGTCCACCCGGAGCCGGAGATCTCCTCCGGGGAGCTGCTGCGCATCGCAGCCGCCGCCGAGCGGTTTTCCGACCACCCCGTGAGCGCGAGCATTCAGGCAGCCGCGGGCCCGATCTCCGCGCAGGACGCAGCTTCTGACGCGGCGGAGCGCCCCGGCGAGGGCGTCGTCGCCATCGTTGCCGGGCAGCGCGTTGCTGTCGGCAATCAGCGGCTCATGCAGGCGCTCGGTCTGCAGCCCAAGGGCGTCTTCGGCGCGGGCACGCTCGTGCACGTCGCGCGCGAGGGGCGCTATCTCGGCTGCATCGAGATCGCCGACCGCCCGAAGCCCGGCGCGGCAGCCGCTGTGCAGGATCTGCGCGAGAGCGGTGTGCAGCGCATTGTCATGCTCACCGGCGACCGCAAGGCAGCAGCCGACGCCGCTGCGAAGGAGCTCGGCGTCACCGAGGTCATGAGCGAGCTCCTCCCGGGCGATAAGGTCGAGAAGGTGGAAGCGCTCCTCGCCGAGGGCGGCAAGGGCAAGACCCTCGCCTTCGTCGGCGACGGCATCAACGACGCGCCGGTGCTCGCCCGCGCGGACGTCGGCGTCGCCATGGGCGCCATCGGCTCCGACGCCGCCATTGAAGCTGCGGACGTTGTCCTCATGGACGACGATCCCGGAAAGCTCGCCCTCACCATGCGCATCGCGCGCAAGACCATGTCCATCGTCTGGCAGAATATCATCTTCGCCCTCGGCGTCAAGGCAATCTGCCTCATCTTCGGCGCGCTCGGCATCGCCGGCATGTGGCTCGCCATCTTCGCAGACGTCGGCGTCCTGATCCTCTGCGTCCTCAACGCCACCCGCGCCATGTCCGTGAAAAAGCTTTAATAAAAGATGAACCGGGAGGGGAATACCCCTCCCGGTTTTTCTGCCCGATGAATTCGGTCGCACCCATTGTAGGGCGGCCACCCGTGGGCCGCCGGTTTTCGCACCGGGGCAGCGGCGGGGCACAGGTCCCCGCCCTACGCTTTGTTTAGGATGGTGCTTCG
>CAMJHX010000181.1 GCA_946405655.1 uncultured Clostridia bacterium | reverse complement strand
TCCTCCTGCGGCAGCGGGGGAGGCGTGTAGGTGCGCTCCTCCCACGGCGGCGGGGGCGGGATCAGATCCTCGTCCCACGGCGGGGGATCGTCCGCGCTCGCCGGCTTCGGCTCCGGAGCCTTTGCCTTCGGCTTCGGCGCCTCTGGCGCGGGCGCGGCCTTCGCCTGTCTCGGCGCGCCGGCCTCCAGCGCGGCAACGCGCTCGGAGAGGGAGAGCAGATCGCCCTGCAGCTCCGGCCTGCACAGCCGGACGAGGCAGAGCTCCGCGCTCAGCCGCGGGTCGACGCTTTGGCCCATCGCCGCGCGCGTCTCCTGGATCCGGTTCAGATTCGCCAGCAGTCCCGCCGCGCCGAAGGCGCGGATGAAACCGTCGAGCGTCGCGTCGTCATAGCCGCCGGAGAGCAGCGCCGCGCTGCCCGTTTCCGCCACGGCGCGCATCAGCGCGTCGCGCAGCAGGGCGGCGAGCTCGTCGAGAACGGTGGCGGGGTCCTTGCCCTCCTGCCACAGCGTGCGAAACTGCGCCAGCGCCTCGGCGGTATCCTGCGCCGCGATGTGCTCCAGGAGCTTCACGGTCTGAAAATGTCCCGCCATGCCCATGGCGGAGAGCACGGTCTCGGTCGTCACGCGCTCCATGCCGCCGCACTGATCGAGCAGCGTGAGCGCGTCGCGCATACCGCCGTCGGCAAGCCGGGCGAGCAGCTGCGCCGCGTCCGGCTCGAGGGCAATGCGCTCCTGCCCGGCGACATACTGCAGCCGCGCCGCGATCTTGTCCGGCGTGATGCGCTTGAAGCTGTGCCGCTGGCAGCGGGAGAGAATCGTCGCGGGCACCTTGTGCAGCTCCGTGGTTGCGAGAATGAACATGAGGTGCGCGGGCGGCTCTTCGAGGATCTTCAGCAGCGCGTTGAACGCGGGCTTGGAGAGCATGTGCACCTCGTCGACGATGTAAACGCGCTTTTTCGCCCCGGCGGGGGAGTAGATCGCCTCGTCGCGCAGCAGACGCACATCGTCCACGCTGTTGTTCGAGGCGGCGTCCATCTCCACCACGTCGAGGATCGTGCCGTTGTCGATGCCGCGGCAGGTCGGGCAGCAGTTGCACGGATTGCCGTTCACAGGCTGCTCGCAGTTGACGGCCTTGGCGAGGATCTTCGCGCAGGTCGTCTTGCCGGTGCCGCGCGTGCCGATGAAGAGATAGGCATGGCTCAGCCGATCCGAGCGCACCTGATTCTTCAGCGTCTCGGTAATATGCTCCTGCCCGACAACATCATCAAAAACCTGCGGCCGCCACTTGCGGTATAAAGCCTGATACACGCCAGCACCTCCCATCAAAAGCTCTCAGCAGAGTTCGCGCCCGCAGGCGCGAAGAAATCCAATCATTTTGCCCCCGGAACTTGTTTCGGGGAGCAAAATACCGCTCGCGGAAAAATGATTTTTTCCTCGCAAGTCGCACTTGCGACCAAAAAATCATTTTGGAGCGCAGCCCCTCGATCGAAAACTGGTTTTCGATCGAAAAAGTAGTCCTTGACAAGACTGCACACCCGCCTTTGCATAGCCGATACATCCGTTACCGCAGCAGCCGGCTCGGGCCCGGTGGACCCGCGGCACACGGAGTGACCCGCTTAATGCTGCTCGGTTCCCCGCCTGACATGGTTCACGGGGCTCCGTTGCGCAGGGCCGAGCCTTCATCGCTGCTTACTGCGGGCAGACGACACATCGACTATCCGGGGGCGGGAATTCATCCCTGCTGTAGCGGATTGCAGGTTACAGGGCACCGCTAGCTCCCCAACTAGTGCAGCCTTGTCAAGGACTACATCAATGTATTTTACACCATTCTATCCCGAAACGCAAGAAAAAAATCCGCCCCGGCTGAAAACCGGAGCGGATGCGTTTCTGTTCACTTGCCGAGATAGCTCGTCAGCAGCTCCTGCAGCAGCTCGTCCCGGTCGAGCCGGGTGATCATGCTGCGGGCGCCGTTGTAGTTCGTGATATACGTCGGGTCCTCCGACAGAATATAACCCACCAGCTGATTGATCGGGTTATATCCCTTGATCACCAAGGCGTTGTACACGGAAGAGAGGATCTCTTTCATCTCCGTCTTGTTATCGATGGCAGTGAATTTTTTGGTCGCGCTGATCGGCTTCGTGGGATCTCCCATGTTTACACCTCCTGTCAATGGTCGGGAAGACTCCTGTATATTATAACAGAAAAATTGAATCTGTAAAGAGGAATTTCTCTAAAATGTGAAAAAAAGTTACGAAAATTTGTCGAAAATCACCGCATGACCGCGTGATATGTGTTCTTCAGCGCCTCGAGCACGGCGTTTACGATCTCCTCGGCGTGTTCGTCGGTCAGCGTCTGGTCGTCCGCGCGCATTTTCAGCGAGAAGGAGACGCTCTTCTGACCCTCCGGAATCGGCGCGCCGGTGTACACGTCGAAGAGGCTGCACTCGCGGAGCAGCTCGCCGCCCGCCTTGCGGATGCAGGCCTGCAGCATCGCCACGGGGATGGACGATTCGCACGTCACGGAGATGTCGCGCGTCACGGCCGGGAAGCGCGGCAGCGCGTGATAGACCGGCGTCGCGCCGCGGTGGGCGAGCATGGCGTCCAGCCAGAGCTCGGCGGTATAGAGCTCCGCGTCCACGCCGTAGTTCGCGGCCGTCAGCGGATGGAGCTGGCCCACCACGCCGAGGCACTCCTCGCCGGCGTAGACCGCCGCGCAGCGGCCGGGGTGATAGCTCGGATTGCCGCTCTCGGCGCGGAAGGAGACGTCCTCAATGCGCATGCCCTTGAGGATCTGCTCCACAACGCCCTTGATGGCGAAGAAGTCCATGTCCTCGCCGTAGGCGCCGAGGCAGAGCACCTTCGGCTCGTCTGCCATGCCGTCCTCGCGCGGGAAATAGACCTTGCCGAGCTCATAGAGCTTCACGCTCGCGTTGCGGTAGTTGAAGTTGCGCGTGAGGATCTCGAGCATGCTCGGCAGCACCGTCGTGCGCATGATGGAGGTGTCCTCGCCGAGGGGGTTGAGGATCTTCAGGCTCTTTCGCAGGGCGGAATCCTTCGGCATACGGATCTTGTCATAATAGCCCGGGCTGATGAAGGAGTAGGTGATGATCTCGTCGAAGCCGAGCGTGCGGGCGAGGGCGCCGATTTTGCGCTCCGCCTTCTGGCGGTCGGTGTAGCCGCCGGTCGTGGTCTCGCCGCGCATGAGCGTGTTCGGGATCTCGTTGTAGCCGAAGAAGCGCGCGACCTCCTCGGCAATGTCGGAGTAGTGCTCCACGTCGCCGCGCCAGCTGGGAACCTTGATCACATCTCCGTCGAGCTCAAAGCCGAGGGAGAGGAGGATGCGGCGCATCTCGTCGGCCGAGACGTCGGTTCCGAGCAGGCGGTTGATCTTCTCCGGCTCGAGCAGCACGGTCTTCTGCGGAATCTCGTTCGGCACGACGTCGATCGTGCCCTGCAGCACCTCGCCGCAGCCGAGCA
>CAMJHX010000180.1 GCA_946405655.1 uncultured Clostridia bacterium | reverse complement strand
GCTTTCGCTTGTCCGCGCAGTATTCCAGCACCGCGCGGGCGATGGCCATGCCGTCATAGGTCGAGGTGCCGCGCCCGATCTCATCGAGGATCAGGAGGCTCTTTGCCGTCGCCTGCTTCAAAATGGCGGCGGTCTCGCTCATCTCCACCATGAAGGTGCTCTGCCCGGCGGCGAGATCGTCCGACGCGCCGATGCGCGTGAACACGCGGTCGACCACGCCGATCAGGGCGCTCTTCGCAGGGACGAAGGAGCCGATCTGCGCCATGAGCACGATCAGCGCCGTCTGGCGCATGTAGGTGCTCTTGCCCGCCATGTTCGGGCCGGTCACGATGGCGCAGCGGTCGGTCGTGCCGTTGAGAAACGTGTCGTTCGGGACGAAGAGCACGTCCTTCTGCGCCTGCTCCACCACGGGGTGGCGGCCTTCCTTGATGTCCAGCGTCTGCGAGAGATCCACCTCGGGGCAGACGTAGCGGTTTCGCACCGCGACCTCCGCCAGCGAGCAGAACACGTCCAGCCGCGCCACCAGCTCCGCCGCCGCCTGCACGCGGGCGACCTCGCCCGCGACGAACACGCGCAGCTCGTTGAAGCGCTGATATTCGATCTCCGCAATGCGCTCGCGCGCCGTGAGGAGCGTGTTTTCCAGTTCCTTCAGCTCCGGCGTGAAATACCGCTCGGACGAAACCAGCGTCTGCTTGCGGATGTATTCCTCCGGGAGCGGAACGTCCCCGGCGGAGTTCGGCACGTCGATGTAATAGCCGAAGACGCGGTTGAAGCCGAGCTTCAGCTTCTTGATGCCGGTGCGCTCGCGCTCGCGCTGCTCGAGCTGGGCCACCATCGAGGCGCCGTTGTCGCGCACGGAGCGCAGGCGGTCGACCTCTGCGTCGAAGCCCTCGCGCAGAATCCCGCCCTCACGCACGGAAAACGGCGGCTCATCGCAGATCGCCTCCGAAATGCGCGATTCCAGATCCGCGAGCACGTCCATGCCCGCGATCGCGCGGAGCTCCCCGCTCTCGGCGCCGGCGAGCAGCGCGGTCAGCTTCGGCAGCTGGCGGCAGCAGGACGCGAGCTGACTGAGATCGCGCCCGTTGGCGGAGCCGTAGACCGCGCGGGCGATCAGGCGCTGCATGTCGCCGATCTCGCGCAGGCACTGCATCGTCTCGCCGCGCAGCACGTTGTCGCGCGCGAGCTCTCCGACGGCGGCGTGGCGGCGCTTGATCTGCACGGGGCTGAGGAGCGGACGCTCCACCCACGCGCGCAGCATGCGCCCGCCCATCGGCGTTCTGGTCTGGTCGAGCACCCAGAGGAGGCTGCCCTTCTTCTCGCCCGAGCGGAGCGATTCGGTCAGCTCCAAATTCCGCCGCGTCGTGTAGTCGAGCTCCATGTAGCGGCTCTCGCCGAAGAGCTCCGGGCGGTTGAGGTGGCTCAGATCCGTCTTCTGCGTCTCCTGCGCGTAGGCCACGAGCGCGCCCGCCGCGCAGACGGCGCCCGGTGCGTTTCCGAGCTCAAGCGCGTTCAGATTCTCTGCGCCGAACTGCGCGCAGAGCGTCTTTTCCGCCGCGGCGGCGTCAAAGCGCCCGCCGTCGGCCTCGACCATGCAGCCGAGGCGCTTTTTCAGAAAGTCAAAGATCTCCGCGCTCTGCACCGCGCCGGGGCTCAAAACAGCCTCACGCGGCGAGAAGCGACCGAGCTCATTGAGAATGTGCGTCGCGGCGTTTTCCGGAAAGTCCGCCGCGCAGAATTCGCCGGTCGAAATGTCGCAGAAGGCGACGGCCCCGGCGTCCCCCTCCAGATACACCGCCGCGAGATAGTTCGACCGCCCCTCCTCGAGCATGGAGCTCTCCGTCACGGTGCCGGGCGTGATGATGCGGATGATATCGCGCTTGACCAGCCCCTTCGCCAGCGCCGGGTCCTCCATCTGCTCGCAGATGGCCACTTTATAGCCCTTGGCGATGAGCCGGCCGATGTATGCCTCCGCCGCGTGATACGGCACGCCGCACATCGGCGAGCGCTCGTCGGGGTTTTCCACGTTGCGGTCGCGCGTCGTGAGCGTGAGATCCAGCTCCTTCGCCGCAAGCTTCGCGTCCTCGTCGAACATCTCATAGAAATCCCCCAGCCGGAAGAACAGCAGACAGTCCGGCTGCTGCTGCTTGATCTCATAATACTGCCGCTTCATGGGGGTCATTTCAGCCATGATGGTTGTCTCCTTATCTGTATTTGTATGATAGTCGTAATCGAATTAGGAATTAGGAGTTAGGAGTTAGGAGTTGAATGTGCGCTGCGCGCGGTTGAAATACGGCGTGATGTGGGCATCACGCCCTAATCTGACATGGCGGAATCTGAGTGCCGTTCAAACCACAGCTTCCAGCCCTCGGCGTAGCGGTCGCCGAAGCTGACGCGGTGAATTGCGTCGAACGGGATCTTCTGCGGCTCCTGCCAGACGGCGTTCACGTCGAAGGCGCGAAGGATCAGACTGCGCTTTTTCACGCGCTCGATTTTGCCGATTCTCCAGCAGAAATAACCGTCCTCACCGCGCCATTCCACGGACAGGAGCGGATCCTTTTTCGAGAGCCCCTCCAGCGCCGTGCGCCAGTCCGTCAGGTCGAGTGCCGGCGTCTGCAGATGGTCATACAGCGCGTAATACCGCTCAATCTCCGCCTGAATCGGCTTGCGGGGCTTGAGCGACTCGATCTCCGAGAGCGGAATGAGCCGAAACCCGTCGAGCGCATAGTCGCATTCCGACACGGCCAAGACCAGAGTGCCGGAATAGTCCAGCACCTTCCAGCTGTCCCAGCCGGAAGCATAGGAGACGTCCGCCGCCTTCGCCTCGGCGAGGCGCTTTAAGAGTTTTTTGCGTTTCATCGTAAGTTCCTCCCTGCAAATCAGAGTGGAGATTGGAGAGTGGAGAGTGGAGATGTAAAGAGCGCTTCGCGCATAATCAAATCTCGCCGGCCCAAGCCAACACCACAATTCCTAATTCCTAACTCCTAACTCCTAACTCCTAACCTTGTGTTTTTCAAACCATGCCTGCCAGTGGGTGGAATAGCGGCTGCCGAAGCTTACGCGGGTGATCTCGTCATATCGGATCTTATGGATCTCCTGCCATTCACCGTTGGCGTCAAAGTCCTGAAACAGGATGGAGTGCTTCCGCACGGCGCGGATCACGCCGATCTCAAACCAGCTTTGCCCCTCGATGATCAGAAAGCGCCCGAGCGCTTCCAGATCGCGAAAGGCGGACTGCCAGTCGGCCAGATCAATTTTCGGCGCCTCGATGGTCCGGCGCAGCGCGAGCGCCTGCTCAATCTGCGCGGCCATGTTGTTTTTGTGTTCAAGCCGCTGCAGCACGGAGATCGGGCGCAGCTCAAACCCGTCGAGGATGAAGTCGTCCTCCTCCACGCCCAGCAGCAGCCGGTCGGAGAAGTCCAGAAAATACAAATACCAGTAATTTTCGTCGTCAGAAAACCAGCAGCGCCAAGCCGTGTCAGACCGCGCAGCCTCGGC
>CAMJHX010000179.1 GCA_946405655.1 uncultured Clostridia bacterium | reverse complement strand
TCGGCGGCGTCCGCGCGGAGAAAGTCGATCTTCCTGAGGAACGTGAAGAACGCCAGCATCGTCACGCCGCTCCACGCCGCGACCGCGGCGAAGCCGAGCAGCTGAACGCCAAGCTGCGCCCAGTCCCCGGTGTACAGCAGCCCGCGCAGACCGGCGGGCGCGTCGGGATTGGCGAGAAGGCCGACCGCGATCGTGCCCCAGACGCCGTTCGCGCAGTGGACGCCCACCGCGCCGACCGGATCGTCCACATGGAGCCTGAGATCCAGCCCCTCGACGACTACAACCACCAGCAGGCCGGAGACGACGCCCACGACCGCAGCGCCGACGGCGTCGAGCGCGTCGCACCCCGCCGTGATGCCGACGAGACCGGCGAGCGAGGCGTTCAGGCACATGGAGACGTCCGGCTTGCCGTTTTTGACCCACGTGAAAATCATCGTGGCGCAGGTCGCGACGGCGGGCGCGATCGTCGTTGTGAGGAAGATGGACGAGAGCTCCGAGGGCGTCGTGGCCGCGGCGCCGTTGAAGCCGTACCAGCCGAGCCAGAGGATGAACACGCCCAGCGCGCCGAGCGGGATCGAATGGCCGGGAATGGCGCGCACCTTGGTCACGCGGCCGCGCTCATCCGTGTCATATTTTCCGATGCGCGGCCCGAGAATCGCCGCACCGATCAGCGCAGCGACGCCGCCGACCATATGGATTGCGCAGGAGCCGGCGTAATCATGAAAGCCGAGCCTGCTCAGCCAGCCGCCGCCCCAGATCCAGTGCGCCTCGATCGGATAGATCAGAAGCGAGATCACGGCGGAATAGACGCAGTAGGCGGAAAACTTCGTCCGCTCCGCCATCGCGCCGGAGACGATCGTCGCAGTCGTGGCGCAGAAGACGAGGTTGAAGACAAAACAGCTCGCGTCCGTGAAGCCCTCGGCGGGAGAGCGGATAAAATCCGCAAAGTGCGTAAAGAGCGCCAGATTGGGCTTTCCGATGAGGCCGAAGAGCGTGTCCTCGCCCATCATGAGCGAGTAGCCCAGGAGGGAAAACACCACCGTGCCGATGCAGAAGTCCATCAGGTTTTTCATGATGATGTTGCCCGCGTTTTTCGCCCGGGTGAAGCCGGTTTCCACCATGGCAAAGCCCGCCTGCATCCAGAACACCAGCGCCGCGCCGATCAAGAACCAAAATTCCACTGTCATCATGACGATGCCTCCTTCTCACGTTCGGTTTTCCGGATAAAAAGCAAGAGACAACGGCGTCTTTGAAAGACGTCGTTGTCTCTGATGTGCGTCATTTTACGATGGAATCGGCGGATCGTCAATTGTCAAAATGCAAGAAATTTCCAGAGAAAGCGCTCCGAAAATTCTACACGGCGTCGCCGGACGCCTCCGCGTTCTGCCGGATGATCTCCGCGGCGGCGCGCTTGCTGATGCGGCGCTCCATCGCGGTGCGGAGGATGCGCTCGTGCGCCGCCTGCTCGCTGAGCCCCTCGCGTTCAATCAGGAGCCACTTTGCCTGGTTCATCCGGCGGATCTCCTCCATCTTCTCCTCCACGGTCGCCTGCTTATCGCGCATGGCACGCAGACGCTCGCGCAGGGCGCAGAGATCCCGGATCACCTGCAGGAGAAGCTGCGAATTCGTCGGCTTCGAGACAACCACAACGCCGGAGGGCAGAGCTCTCGCGTTCGTCTCCTCATAGAGCTCATGCCGGATGAGCAGCGCGATGGCCGCGTCCGTCTCGCCGCAGAGCTTCACGGCAAAGTCCGTGCCCATCCCGTCCGGCAGCGGGGCGTTCACGATGACGAGATCATAGCGCTGCTCCAGCAGCAGGCGCTTGGCGCGGCTCATGGAGCCGACCGTCGTCACCGGCCAGAAATCCGTGCCCGGAAGCAGAGGGAGCACGGCGGCATTCAGTTTTTCCGAGGCGGAGACGAGCAGCACACTGTACGGGTCGCTCTGAAAGACCACGCCGTTCCCTCCTTTCCGATGGTGAATGATTTACAGATAGCGCTCGAGAATCCGCGCGGGGACGTGAGAGGCGATGAACGCGCTCTCCCGCGCCGTGACTCTCGCGTCCGCGAGCGTGGACGGCAGGAGCGGCAGGCTCTGCGTGAGCGCATGCGGAGCGCTGAAGGTGTTGAAGTTCGCGGGCTCCGGCAGCGGGAGCTTCTGATCGATCCCCTCCAGACAGGCGTGGATCATCAGGTAAAACGCGAGATACGGGTTCGTCATCGAATCTGGCGCGCGCAGCTCCACGCGGCGGTATTCCCCGTTCGCCGCGGGCAGGCGCACCAGCTGCGACCGGTTTTCCTCCGACCAGGAGACGTAGCGCGGCGCCTTGTCGCGCCCGAGGCGGAGATAGGACTGTTCATCCGGGTTCAAAAACAGCGTCATGTCGCGCGCGCGGTTCAAAAGCCCCGGGATCAGCGCCTGCGGCGGCAGCGGCTCGCCGCGCAGAGACGCGGAGAGGTTGATGTGCATGCCGTTTCCGTCATGATCCGGCAGGGGGCGGGGCGAGAAATCGGCGCAGAGCCCGTTCTGCGCGGCGACCGCCTTGACCACGCTGCGGAACAAAATCGCGTTGTCCGCCGCTGCGACGGGGTCGGCATAGCGAAAATCGATCTCGTTCTGCCCCGGGCCGCTCTCGTGGTGGGAGCTCTCGGGATAGATGCCCATCTGCTCGAGCGTGAGGCAGATCTCGCGGCGCACGTTCTCGCCCTTGTCCTCGGGCGCGACGTCCATATAGCCCGCGCGGTCGAAGGGGATGCGCGTGGGATTCCCCTGATCGTCCAGCAGGAAGAGATAAAACTCCATCTCCGTGCCGAACCGGAAGGCATAGCCCTGCTCCGCCGCAGTTTGCACCGCCGTGCGCAGGAGCGTGCGCGTATCGGCGGCATAGGGCGAGCCGTCCGGGTGGACAATGTCGCAGAACATGTGCGCCACTCTGCCGATCTGCGGCCGCCACGGGAGGGCACGGAGCGTGTCCGCGTTCGGGCGGAGAAAGAGATCCGAGCGCACGTCCATGTCAAAGCCCTTCACCGCCGAGGCGTCGAAGGCGATGCCGTGCTCGAAGGCGCGCGGCAGCTCGCTCGCCATGATGGCGACGTTGCGCTGGCGGCCGTAAATGTCGCAGAACGCCATGCGGACGAACTTCACGTCCTCCTCCGCGATATATTGCAGGACTTCATCCGGCGTATAGTTCACGTCGCATTGCTCCTTTCCTTTTTTTGCTATTTTAATACATTCGGCCTCGCGCCGCAAGCGGAAGTTCACTCCACCGTGACGGATTTGGCGAGGTTTTTGGGCTTGTCAATGTCGCAGCCGTTCTCCTTCGCCACGTGGTAGGCGAGCAGCTGCATCGGGATGACCGCGAGGATCGGGGAGAAGAGCGTGTGGATGTTGGGGATGAAGATGACGTCATTCGCCTGCGAGACGATCTTGTGGTTTCCGCGCAGCGCCACGGCGAGCACCCTTGCCCCGCGCGCCTTGACCTCCACGATGTTGCTGATGGTCTTGTCCACCAGCGCCT
>CAMJHX010000178.1 GCA_946405655.1 uncultured Clostridia bacterium | reverse complement strand
ACAGTTTAGCGCTTGCTGAACTGCGGAGCGCGGCGGGCTGCTTTGAGACCGTACTTTTTACGCTCTTTCATGCGCGGATCGCGGGTGAGGAAGCCGGCGGCCTTCAGAGGCGCACGGTAGCTCTCGTCCACGAGGAGCAGAGCGCGGGAGATGCCATGACGGATGGCGCCGGCCTGACCGGTCACGCCGCCGCCGGTGACGGTCGCGACGATGTCGACCTTGCCGAGGGTGTTGGTGGTGACCAGGGGCTGACGAACGATGAGCTTCAGGGTATCGAGACCGAAGTACTCCTCGATGTCACGGCCGTTGATCGTGATGGCGCCGGTGCCGTTCGGGAACAGGTGCACGCGGGCAACGGAGGACTTTCTGCGGCCGGTGCCGTACATATAATCTTTCTTGGGCTTATAGGTTGCCATGATTTATTCCTCCTTCTCAGCGATCCCAGACTTCGGGCTTCTGGGCAGCGTGGGGATGCTCGGCGCCGCGATAGATCTTCAGGCGGCGGAGCTGCCACTGGGCGATGCTGTTCTTCTGCAGCATGCCGCGGACGGCCAGACGCATGGCCAGCTCGGGCTTGTCCTTCATGAGCTTCTTGTACTGCGTCTCATGCAGGCCGCCGGGATAACCGGAATGGGTGCGATAATACTTCTGCTCGAGCTTCTTGCCGGTGAGGACCGCCTGCTCGGCGTTGATGATGACGACGAAATGACCGCAGTCAACATGGGGGGTGTAGGTAGGATCGAGCTTGCCGCGCAGAAGATCCGCCGCGATGGCAGCGGTCTTGCCCATGGGCTTGCCGGCAGCATCCAGAACGTACCACTTGCGAGCGACTTCGCCGCTCTTGAGCATAGTCGTGGACATATGGTTTTGCCTCCAATTATAATGAAAATACAACATTCAGGCGCGTTTGCGCGCTTTATTTTTATACCACAAGAGAGGGGCTAAGTCAACAGCATTTTTGATTAGATCATGAAATGCTCTCAAATTCGCTTGTTTTCTCTTGTTTGCTCCCAAAATCTCGCTTTCGATTTTACTTTTCGAGCCAGTCAGGGTCGTCCGGGCTGCCGTAGATCGGGTGGAGCGAGTGGCGGATGGCGTTCGCCTGCGAGATCTCGCCCTGATTCGTGTGCGCGAGAAAGCGCCAGGCGATGAAGATGCCGATGGCCATAAAGAGCAGCTCCGCAAGGCTCTCCTGCAGCATGACGCCGACGCCGACGCTCGTGAAGAGGTAGTTGAGCGTATAGCGCATGGCGGGCAGGAGCGTCATGCCGTACTCCTGCTTGAAGCTGATCGTGACGGCGAGAAACTCGAGCAGCACAACACCCGCGAGGGAGAGCAGAATGATGATCACGATGGACGCGCTGCTGCGCTTGCCGTTGAGCTTGCGGTAGCCCCACATGGCGCAGAGCGGCACGAGGGCGAAGAGCACGGTATAGATCCGGTCGAAGAGCAGGATCGACAGCAGGCTCGGCACCAGACCGACGAGCACGCCGAGCACGCCGCCGACAAAGCCGGTGAGGTAGCTCCCCCGCCGCTCGTTCTCCTCCGCGGCATGCTTCGTCGTCTCCGTGACGTCATTGACGCAGACGGCGTGGACGGGCTGATAGCCCCCGATGAGGCAGAGGCTGTCCGGATGCGCTTTTCCGCAGACGGCGCAGGTGCTCGCGGGCGCGACGTCCTTTTGGCGCAGCACGGCGGCAATCGCATCGAGCGCGGCCTCGAACTGGTCGGTATACGGGGTTTTCTTGTCCACCGTGAGCGTGCAGGTGACGTGGTCGCCGTTATTGACGCAGCCGAGGATTTTCTTCGGCAGGCGGCTTTTGAGCTCCGCGCGCAGCGCCTTTGCAAGGGCGCGGTCCTTCTGATCGAGCCGGACGGCGAAATCGAGATAATAGTAGGGCGCGCTGTGGCGCACCGTGACGGCATAGCCGTCCCAGACGCCGATGTGCGCCGCGCCGACGGCTCCGATGCCCAGGCGCGCGAGCGCTGTGGACACGGCTTGGTTTGTTGCCATGGTATTCTCCTCTTTGTGAAAACTGCCGCCCGGGTTGCGGACGGCAGATAAAGCTTCTGATTAAAGGGCTGCCTTGGCCTGCTCGCAGAGCGCGGTGAAGGCGGCAGGATCGTGGATCGCGGTCTCGGAGAGCATCTTGCGGTTCATGTCGATACCGGCGAGCTTCAGACCGTGCATGAAGGTGGAGTAGTTCATGCCGTTGGCCTTGCAGCCGGCGCTGATGCGGGTGATCCACAGCTTGCGGAAGTCTCTCTTCTTCTGCTTGCGGCCGACGTAAGCGTAACGGCCGGACTTCATGACCTGCTCGTTGGCCATCTTGAAGTGGCGGGACTTGTTGCCCCAGTAACCCTTCGCGAGGCCCAGAACTTTATTTCTATGCTTGCGCGTCATCATCGCGCCTTTAACTCTTGCCATGTTTGGTTATCCTCCTATTCGTATCGTGAAACAAACAAGCCTCGGCTTATTTGTAGGGAATCATTTTCTTGATGGTGGCGTCGTTGGTCTTGTCAGCATAGGTGGTGCTGCGCAGACGACGGCAGCGCTTGGTGTCCTTCTTGGTGAGGATATGGCTCTTGTAGGCGTGGGCGCGCTTGACCTTGCCGGTCTTGGTGAGATTGAATCTCTTCTTCGCACCGCTGTGAGATTTCAGCTTGGGCATATTGGTGTTCTCCTTCCTAGATGTTACTTACTTCTTACTGTTGCCCTGCGGCTTCGGCGAGAGGAACATGGACATGTTTCTCCCCTCGAGCTTGGGCTGCTTATCCAGATTGGCAAGCTCAGCGCACTGCTCGGCAAATTTGCGCAGCAGCTGCTCGCCAATGTTGGTATGGGCCATCTCTCTGCCGCGGAAGCGGACCGTGACCTTGACGCGGTCGCCGTCGCGGAGGAACTTCTGGGCATTTTTCAGCTTGGTGTTGAAATCGTTCTCGCCGATGCTGGGCGACATCCGAATCTCCTTCACCTCAATGACGTGCTGATTCTTGCGCGCTTCCTTCTCGCGCTTGGACTGCTCGAAGCGATACTTGCCGTAGTCCATGATCTTGCACACGGGCGGGTTGGAGCCCGGGGCGATCTTCACGAGATCGAGATCCTTCTCCTCGGCGATCTGCAGCGCTTCAGCGGACGACATGATGCCGAGCTGCGCGCCGTCCTCGCCGATGACGCGGACCTCTTTATCGCGGATGTCGTCATTGATTTGGTAGTTTACGGTTGCGATAGAAACACACCTCCAGAAATGGTACCGAAAAACAAAAAGCGCGGACGCAATGCGACCGCACAACATACTCCCCGGGAGAAACACTCTCGGACGGCATATTGACCGCGGGCGCGCAATTGCGGCCGGGTGAGGCGGAAAACCGCCTGCTTCCTTTTAGGCTCTGTTATATTAGCAGACGAGAAGGGCATTGTCAAGGGTTTTTTGCTGAAATTTCAAAGAAAAATAGCGCGGTGATCTCATCGTAGGGGCCGACGCCCTCGGCGGCCCGCATGTGGGATTCTGCTTCCGGTAAGCGGCGGGCGCAAGCGACCCGCCCTACGGCAGAT
>CAMJHX010000177.1 GCA_946405655.1 uncultured Clostridia bacterium | reverse complement strand
AGGTCGCTGAGATCCTCGACATCACCCAGTATCTCGACCGCAAGCCGAAGGCGCTGTCCGGCGGTCAGCGTCAGCGTGTCGCCATCGGCCGCGCCATGGTGCGTGACCCCAAGGTGTTCCTCATGGACGAGCCGCTGAGCAACCTGGACGCCAAGCTCCGCAACCAGATGCGCGCCGAGATCATCAAGCTGCGTCAGCGCATCAACACCACCTTCATGTACGTCACCCATGACCAGACCGAGGCCATGACGCTGGCGGACCGCATCGTCATCATGAAGGACGGCTTTGTCAACCAGATCGGCACCCCGCAGGAGCTGTTCAACAAGCCCGTGAACCTCTTCGTCGCCGGCTTCATCGGCATGCCCGTGATGAACTTCTTCGACGGCTGCAAGCTGCTGCTCGAGAACGGCAAGTACTTTGCCGAGGTCCGCGGCGTGAAGTTCGAGCTCTCCGACTTCCAGCAGAAGGCTCTCAAGCAGAAGGAAGCCAAGCCCTGCGACATCGTCGTCGGCATTCGTCCGCAGCACATCTCCGTCGGCGAGGGCGAGCTGTCGGCGAAGATCGAGGTCTCCGAGATGCTCGGCAGCGAATACAACATCCACGCCCGCAGCGGTGACGACGAGGTCGTCATGGTCATCCCGACCGTCGGTCTGGGCGAGGACGTGTCCATGGGCCGCGTCGTGAAATTCACCACCCAGCCCGAGCTGCTCCAGCTCTTCGACAAAGAGTCCGGCAACAACCTCATCTGGTACGATCCCGCCTCCGCGGAAGCGAATGCTCCCGAGTGCATGAACTACGCGTTCTAACGAAACAGGTCGAAAGGACTGCTGCAAAAGCAGCAGTCCTTTTCTTTGGAGTGATCACATGGAAAACAACAACTGGTGGAAGCACTCGGTGATCTATCAGGTCTATCCGCGATCCTTCGCCGACTCGAACGGCGACGGCGTGGGCGATCTGCCGGGTGTCATCTCAAAGCTGGACTATCTCAAAACGCTGGGGATCGACGCGATCTGGCTCTCCCCGGTGTTTCGCTCGCCGCAGTATGACAACGGGTATGACATCTCGGATTACCGCGACGTCGACCCGCTCTTCGGCACGCTCGCGGATCTCGACCGGCTGATTGCGGAGGCAAAGACGCGGGGCATCCGTATCATCCTCGACCTCGTGCTGAACCACACCTCCGACGAGCACCCGTGGTTCCTCTCGGCAAAGCAAAGCCGCGAGAGCCCTTACCATGACTATTACATCTGGCGCGACCCGGAACCCGGCGAGGAGACGGACGGCAAGACCGCCGACTTCGGCGCCGGCGCCTGGCAGTACGCGCCGGAGATCGGACAATATTATTACTATCAGTTCTCCCACCGGCAGCCGGACCTGAACTGGGCAAACCCGAAGGTGCGCCAAGAACTCTATGACATGATCCGCTGGTGGACTGCCCGCGGCGTCGGCGGCTATCGGCTGGACGTGGTGGATCATCTGGCGAAGGACCCCTTCGCGGGGTACACGATCAACGGCCCGCGGCTGCATGAATTCGTGCGCGAGATGAGCGCCGCCGCCTTCCCCGCCCCGCTCGTGACGGTGGGCGAGGCATGGAGCGCCACGATCGACCGCGCGAAGCTCTACGCCAATCCCGACGGGAGCGAGCTCTCGATGGTGTTTCAGTTTGAGCATCTGCTGCTCGACAAGGCCGAGGGCGGAGAAAAGTGGGATCTTGCGCCGCTGCCGGTAAGCAAGCTCAAGCAGGTGTTCCAGCGCTGGCAGACCGGGCTGCACGGCTGCGGCTGGAACAGCCTCTTCTGGGAAAACCACGATCTGCCTCGCATCGTCTCCCGCTGGGGCGACGAGGGGGCATATCGCGAGGCGTCGGCAAAGATGCTCGCCGTGCTGCTCTTCGGCATGGAGGGCACGCCCTATATCTACGAGGGGCAGGAGCTCGGCATGACGAACCGGCGCTTTGCGCTCGACGAATATCAGGACGTGGAGACGCTCGACATGATCCGCACACGCCGCGCGAAGGGCTATTCCGACGAGGAGATCCTCCGCTCGGCCTACGGGCGCAGCCGCGACAACGCGCGCACGCCGATGCAGTGGGACGAGAGCGAAAACGCGGGCTTCACAACCGGGACGCCGTGGCTGCCCGTGAACGAGAATTACAAGGAGATCAACGCCGCTGAGCAGATCGGTCGCGCGGAGTCGGTCTTCGAGTGCTACCGCAAGCTGATCGCGCTGCGGAAGGCCTACCCAGTGTTCGAAAACGGCGTGTTCACGCTGCTCGAGCCGGAGAACGACGCGCTCTTCGCCTACCGGCGCGAGACAGAGGCGGAGACCCTCCTCGTAATCTGCAATTTCACCGGAAACGAGATCGAAAATCCGATCTCCGCCGAGGGCATGGAACTGCTGCTCGGGACGTACGGAGACGATCAGAGCAAAACCCTGCGCCCGTACGAGGCGCGGATGTATTACATCAGACGCAATTAAAAAGCGTGTCATTCTGAGCGGAGCGAAGCGGAGTCGAAGAATCTTGGCAGAGCAGCACGACAGGGGCTGGTTGTTCTGTTTTGCTGCCAAGCCAAGATCCTTCGACTGCGCGCTGACGCGCTCCGCTCAGGATGACAGTGGAACCGGAAAGGAGACTGACCATGGCAAGCGGAAGAATGGAATTTCACGCCGATACGATTATGCAGCACGCGAACTTTTCCTTTGTGCTGCCGAACGATGTAGAGATGGAGGAGGTCTTCGACCTCCGGCACTATGACCGCCCGACGAAGACGCTGATCCTCCTGCACGGGCTGACCGGCACGGACACGGACTGGCTCTTCGGCGGCGTGGCGCAGGAGATGGCGGTGCAGTATAATCTCGCGGTCTTCATGCCGACGGCGGGCAACAACTTCTACCTCGACCGGGGCTATCGCGGCGGCAACTGGGGCAGCTACGTGGGCGAGGAGCTTCCCGCCTACATCCGCAAGGTCTTCGGCCATGCGATGACGCGCGAGGACACGCTCATCGGCGGGCTCTCGATGGGCGGCTACGGCGCGCTGCACACGGCGTTCCAGTTCCCGGAGACGTTCTCCGGCTGCGTGGCGCTCTCCTCCGCCCTGCGGATTCACCACTTCGCCGCGGGCAGCAACGACGGCATCATCCCGACGGAGATGATGAAAAACATCTTCGGCGATCTCGCCGCGCTCGAGCGCAGCGACAAAAACCCCGAGGTGCAGGTGCAGCGGCTCAAGGCGGCGGGAAAGCCCCTCCCGAAGCTCTATCTCGCCTGCGGCACGGAGGACAGCCTGATCGAAGCCAACCGCGAGTTTGACGCCTTCCTCACCGCCGAGGGCGTGGCGCACACCTTTGAAGAAGCACCCGGCAAACACAACTGGACGTTCTGGAACCAGCATCTGCCGAAGGGACTGGAGTGCATTTTGGGCTGATGTTCCCTTCTCGCCGTAGGGGAGCGGCTTGCCCCTCCCGGCGTTCCGGAAAATAAGCAAATAACAATGTGGCGAATTCGATCTTTCTGCGAATTCGCCACATTGCTATATGCTATTTATGCCGTAGGGCGGCCACCTGTGGGCCGCCGGATA
>CAMJHX010000176.1 GCA_946405655.1 uncultured Clostridia bacterium | reverse complement strand
AGTCCATGACGTAGTAGAGTCCGCCGAGGCCCGCGATCATCGAGCCGATGCAGGTGGCCATGTACTTATACTTCACGACGTTGATGCCTGCGGCGTCCGCCGTCTGCGGGTTTTCGCCCACGGCGCGCAGGTGCAGGCCCGTGCGTGTGCGGTTGAGAATCCAGCTTGCCACGAGCGCGATGATCACGGCGGTGTAGGCGAGCCAGCCGTAGCTGAAGAACACCTTGCCGATGGCGCCCATGTTCTTGGCGAAGGGGAGGGAGGCGGCGAAGAAGCGGTTCGTATTCGACAGGACGATGCTCGGCACGTCACTGCCCACGAGCTTGATGAGGCTGCCGCCGAAGAAGTTGCCGAAGCCGACGCCGAACGTCGTGAGGGCAAGACCCGTCACGTTCTGGTTCGCGCGGAGCGTGACCGTGAGGAAGCAGTAGATGAGACCCATCAGCAGGCTTCCGACGAGGCAGCAGACGACCGGGATGAGCACGGCGAGAAAGCCGTTCATCTCGGCGGCGGGCACCTTCTGCTCATAGAGGAACGAGCCGATGACGCCGCAGATGCCGCCGACGTACATGATGCCGGGGATGCCGAGGTTCAGGTTGCCGCTCTTTTCGGTGAGCGTCTCGCCCGTGGAGCCGAGCAGCAGCGGAATGCCCTGCATGACGGCGCGGGGGAGGAAGGAGAGAATGTCAAACATGCTTACTTCTCCTCCTTTCCGCTCTTGCGAAACTGAATCTGATAGTTGATGAAGAACTCACAGCCGATGATGAAGAACAGGATGATGCCCGTCAGAATATCGGAGAAGCTCTGGTTCAGGCTGAACATGGCGCTGATCTCGCTCGCGCCCTTGTCGAGGAAGACGAGCAGGAAGCTCGTGAGGATCATCCAGATGGGGTTGAACTTCGCCAGCCACGAGACCATGACCGCCGTGAAGCCGCGGCCGCCCGCGATCGTGTCGGTCAGGGTGTGGTCGGTGCCGCCCACGAGCAGCAGACCCGCGATGCCGCAGATCGCGCCGGACAGGAGCATCGTGCGCACGATGACCTTCTCGACCTTGATGCCGACATAGCGCGCGGTGCGCTCGCTCTCGCCGACGACGGCGATCTCATAGCCGTGCTTGGAGTAGTTGAGGTAGACGTACACGCCGATCGTGAGCACGGCGACGACGAGGATTTTCAGCAGATACTTGTTGCCGATCTCCGGCAGCCAGCCCGCCTGCGTGGCCTGGTTGATCATGCCGATCGTGCCGGAGCCCTTCGGGGACTCCCACACGACGGAGAAGTAGCGCACGAGCTGGATGGCGACGTAGTTCATCATGAGGGTGAAGAGCGTCTCGTTCGTGTTCCACTTGGCCTTGAAGATCGCGGGGATGCCGCCCCAGATCGCGCCGGCGACGATGCTCGCGACGATCATGACGCAGATGAGCGCCCAGTTCGGCAGCTTGTCGCCGAGGAGGATCATGCAGGCGGCGGTTGCGAGACCGCCGATGAGCACCTGACCCTCGCCGCCGATGTTCCAGAAGCGCATCCGGAACGCGGGCGTCACCGCGAGGGAGACGCACAGGAGGATCGAGAGCTTCTGCAGCATATCCCAGAAGCGTCTCGCGGAGGCGAACGAGCCCTTAAAGATCGTCACATAGACCTGCAGGGGGTTGACGCCGGTCAGCACCGTCGTCACGAGCGCGCAGAGGATCAGCGCCGCGATGATGCCGATCGCGCGGATCATCCATGCGCGGTACCACGGCAGCGCGCCGCGCTTGGAAATGTGAAAGAGAGGCGTTTTCTCATGCATTGGCCTGATTCCCTCCCATCTTCGTCATCATCATGCCGACGTCGCGCTTCGTGGCGCCGCGGCCGGGGACGATGCCGCTCACCTTGCCGCCGCACAGCACGAGAATGCGGTCCGCCAGCTCCAGCAGCACGTCCAGATCCTCACCGACGTAAATGACGGCCACGCCCTCCGCCTTCTGCCGGTTGATCAGATCGTAAATCATATAAGAAGAGTTGATGTCGAGTCCGCGCACGGCGTAGGCGGTGAGCAGCACCGTCGGCGCCGCGGAAATTTCGCGCCCGACGAGCACCTTCTGCACGTTGCCGCCCGAGAGACGGCGCACCGGCGTCGACACGCCCGGAGTGTTGACCTCCAGCTCCTGCACCACGGTCTCCGCCAGCTTCTTCGGGCTGCGGCGGTCGGTGAAGATGCCGCGTCCGCGCCGGAAGGAGCGGAGCATCATGTTGTCCGAGAGGTCCATGTTGCCCACGAGACCCATGCCGAGACGGTCCTCCGGCACGAAGGAGAGCGTCACGCCCATCTCCGCGATGGAGAGGGGGTCTTTTCCGAGCAGCTCCTCGCGCGTGC
This sequence comes from uncultured Clostridia bacterium, assembly GCA_946405655.1. Lineage (GTDB taxonomy): Bacteria > Bacillota > Clostridia > Oscillospirales > Oscillospiraceae > CAG-103. The sequence goes on along the minus strand of CAMJHX010000176.1, from coordinate 1,225 downwards.
CGTCGTCCTCAATGTAGGTGATGGAGCCCGCCTCCGTCGGCTGCAGACCGGCGATGGCCTCCAGCAGCTCCTTCTGGCCGCAGCCGGAGATGCCCGCGATGCCGAGGATCTCGCCGGAGTTGGCGGTGAAGGACACGTCGTCGAGCTTCAGAATGCCGTCCATGCTCCGCACGGTGAGGCCCTTGACCTCGATGCGCGGCTTCGGGTCCTTCGGCTCGGGGCGGTCGATGTTCAGCACGACCGGGCGGCCGACCATCATGTTGGTCATCTCCTGCGCGTCGGTGTCCTTCGTGAGCATGTCGCCGATGAACTGCCCGTGGCGCAGCACGGCCACGCGGTCAGAGAGCGCCTCCACCTCGTGCATCTTGTGCGTGATGATGACGATGGCCTTGTCGTCGTTGCGCATGTTGCGCAGGACGGCGAAGAGCTTGTCCGTCTCCTGCGGGGTGAGCACGGCGGTCGGCTCGTCGAGGATGAGAATGTCCGCGCCGCGGTAGAGCACCTTGATGATCTCCACGGTCTGCTTCTGCGAGACGGACATGTCGTAGATCTTCTGGTCGGGGTCGACCTCAAAGCCGTAGGTGTCGCAGATCTCGCGGATCTTCTTTGCGGCCTCCTTGAGGTCGAGCTTGCCCTCGAGACCGAGCACGATGTTCTCCGTCGCCGTCAGCACGTCCACGAGCTTGAAGTGCTGGTGGATCATGCCGATGCCGAGATCGAACGCGTCCTTGGGCGAGCGGATCACGACGGGCTTGCCGTCGATGGCGATCTCCCCCTCGTCGGGGAAGTAGATGCCCGAGAGCATGTTCATCAGCGTCGTCTTGCCGCTGCCGTTTTCGCCCAGCAGCGCCAGGATCTCGCCCCGGTAGATGTCCAGCCAGCATTTGTCGTTGGCGAGGATGCTGCCGAAGCGCTTGGTGATGTTCCGCATCTTCACTGCGGCGGTCTTTTTCTCCAATAACCTCACTCCTATGTTTAGTTGGTAGTTGGTAGTTATTAGTTGGTAGTTGGTGGTGTCGGCGGAGCCGACGAATTGAAATCGCCGCCTTTGGCGGCTCCTTCAACTACCAACTATCAACTACTAACTATCAACTGATTCTAACAACGAAGGACTCGTTGCGGGGAAGCGCAACGAGTCCCTTGGTGGCAACTCGAATCAGCCTGAATCAGGCGTCGACGTTCACGATGCCGTCGATGTCGAGATCAAAGTACGGAGCGGAGCGGA
>CAMJHX010000175.1 GCA_946405655.1 uncultured Clostridia bacterium | reverse complement strand
AGCGGCTTGAAGTCGGCCTTGGTGTGGTTGCAGAGCGGGCAGACGAAGTCGTCGGGCATGGTCTCGCCCTCGTAGACATAGCCGCACACGCTGCAGACCCAACCCACGCGGTCGTCGCCCGGAGTGGCTTCGCGCTTGGTGAAGTCGCTGGCGGGGTGCTTGCAGAGCGGGCAGGTGAAGTCGGCGGGGATCTCCTCGCCCTCGTAGACGTAGCCGCAGACGGAGCAGACCCAGCAGGCGCCCTCGGCCTTGGCGAGCGGCTTCGGCGCGGGCTTGATGTTGGAGCGGTAGTAATCGTAGGTCACGCCCTCATCGTTGGAGAAGACCTTGCTCTCCACGATCTCCGCGATGAACATGCGGTGGCTGCCCTGATCATAGCTCTCGAGCACGTTGCAGGAGAACATGGCGTTCACATAGCGGTTCGGATAGAGGATGCCGTTCTCAGCGCGCTCGACGAAGTCATAGCCCTCGAGCTTGTCGGTGTCCGCGCCGGACTGGAAGCCGAAGCGCTGGAAGAAGCTGAACGGCACTTCCTTCGTCAGGATGCCGAGCGTGAACTTGCCGGTGCGCTCGATCATGCCGCAGGTGTAGTTCGCCTTGATGACGGAGATGGAGATGCGCTCGGGTTTGTTCGCCATCTGCTGGGCAGTGTTGATGACGCAGATGTTGTCCTTGTCGCCTTCCTTGGCGCCGAGGGCGTACAGGCCGTAGGTGAACTTGAACAGCGCCGCGGGGTTCTGCGGACCCTCGTTCACGATCGGCCGCGGCTTCGGGATGCTCTCGCAGATCGCGTCGGCGAGGGCCTCCAGCTCGGGCAGCTGGCCTTCCTTCAGGGAGGACTTGATGGTGAAGCGGTCGTTCAGGAACTCAATGCCCTTGAGCGGCTTGAGGATGTTGCGCATCAGGCCGCCGGAGGTGGGCGCCCAGGAGCCGTTTTCGATGATGGCGACCTTGCGGTTCAGGACGTTGTGCGCCGCGATATCGTGCAGGGTGTTCTCCATGTTCACGAAGATGCCGGCGTTGTAGGTCGTGGAGGCGAAAACGAGGTGGCTGCAGCGGAAGGCCTCGGCCACGATGACGCTCGCGTGCGTCTGGCTCACGTCGTACATGGCGATGTTGCGCACGCCGCGCTCGGCCAGCATGGAGGCGAGCACGTGGGCGGTGTTTTCCGTATTGCCGTAGACGGAGGCGTAGGCGATCATGACGCCGTTGTCCTCGGGCGTGTAGGTGCTCCATTTGTCGTACTTGTCGACGAACCAGCCGATGTTCTTGCGCCACACGGGGCCGTGCAGCGGGCAGATCATGCGGATGTCGAGCGTGGCGGCCTTCTTCAGCAGCGCCTGCACCTGCGTGCCGTACTTGCCCACGATGTTCGTGAAATAGCGGCGGGCGTCGGGCAGCCAGTCGTGCTCGAAGTCATACTCGTCGGCAAAGAGGTTGCCGCTCAGCGCGCCGAAGGTGCCGAAGGCGTCGGCGGAGAAGAGCGTGCCGGTGGTCACGTCGAAGCTCACCATGACCTCAGGCCAGTGGACCATCGGCGCCATGACGAACGCGAAGGTGTGCTTGCCGAAGCAGAACGTGTCGCCCTCGTTCATCAGGATCGCGCGGGAGTCGATGTCGAACTCAAAGTAGTTCTTGATCATGTCGCGGATCTTCTCGTTGCAGATGATCTTCGCGTCGGGATAGCGCAGCACGGTGTCGCCCAGGGTCTTGGCGTGGTCGGGCTCCATGTGATGCACCACGATGTAATCGAGCGGACGGCCGTTCAGGACGTGGGCCACGTTCTCAAAGAACTGACCGGACACGGAGTGATCCACCGTGTCGAACAGGACGGTCTTCTCGTCGAGCAGGACGTAGGCGTTGTAGCTCACGCCGCGGGGGATGGGGTAGACGCTCTCGAACAGAGCCAGACGGCGGTCAGATGCGCCGACCCAGTGCAGATCGTCATAGATTTTCATCGTGCAGTGCATGAAAAATCCTCCTATACACAGTTTTTCGTTTTTCTCCAAAAACGTCACCAAGCCGGAGGGGTACTCCGGCTGATGACGATATTCGCTTTACTTTCCGAGCATCTCGAGAATGAAGTTCTTCGGACGCACGCCGACGCTCTGACCGGCGATCTTGCCGTCCTTGAACACGAGCAGCGTGGGGATGCTCATCACGCCGAACTGACCGGCGAGCTCGGGCTCGTCGTCCACGTTGATCTTGCCGACCTTGATGTCGGGATTCTCGTCCGCGATCTGGTCCACAACGGGGGAGAGCATCTTGCAGGGGCCGCACCAGGACGCCCAGAAGTCCACCAGAACGGGCTTGTCAGACTGCAGAACCTCAGCCTGGAAATTGTCTTTCGTGATAACGGTAACCATAATTCAGATCTCCTTTTCGGTATATTTTTTTGACTGGCCTTAGTATACCGGATTCAGACCGTTTCTTTCTGTGTTCTTGTCACATTAAGGCAAGTTTTTTCATCTTGTCCCGATCCGTGATTGTCACAGTGCCGCGGCCGAGCTTGACCATGCCGTCCTCGGCGAAATTGCGCAGCATGCGCGTCACGGTCTCGCGCACCGCGCCGGTGTCCTTCGCCAGCTGCTCGTGCGTCGCGCGGATGGGCTCGCGCCCCTGCTGTGACTCGTCCCATAGGTGCTGGGCAAGCCTTTTGTCGAAGCTCGTGAACAGCAGCTGCTGCATCGACCACATCACGTCGGAAAACCGCTCCGTCGCAAGCTTGTACATGCAGCACTCCACATACACGTTCTGCTTCGAGAGCAGCGAGAAGGTGTGCGCGTTCAAGACCAGCAGCTCCGTGTCCACGTCAGCGACCAGCTGCACGTCGAAGGTGATCTGCCGGATCACGCAGCTTGCCGCGAGCACGCAGGCGTCGCCCTCGAACAGGCGGTAGAGCGCAATCTCGCGCCCGTCCTCGCTCGTCATGTAGGCGCGGATCTTGCCCGTCTGCACCGCGATCAGCCCGAGACATTCGCCTGTGCAGGAGTGGATCATCTCGCCCTTTTCATATGGCACGATGCGCGCGGCGCCGCGTGCCGTCTGTTTTTGTTCGTCGGTCAGATTGTCCCAAAAGGGGAGAGCCTGCAGTGCCTCATCCAGCGTCGCCATCGCGATCCCTCCATATCAAAGCGTTCCTTTTATTAGAATAGCATAAAAATCCCCGCTCGAAAAGAGGAAACTGTATTTTTTTCCACAAAAAAGACCGCGCGTTTGACTCTTTTCAGACTGCGCCATTTTGTGGTATACTGATATCAAAAAATCAGAACACGAGAAGGAGAACACCATTATGACCAAGAAAGCCGGCGCCGCCTCTGTGCGCGAGGAGTTTGTGCGCGCGATTGAGAGCCAGATCCTCTCCGGTGAGCGGAAGATCGGGGATCGCCTGCCGAGCGCGCGGGAGCTTTGCAAACTGCTGGACGTGAGCCTCACCACGGTGAACACCGGCCTCGGCGAGCTCGCGGCGAAGGGCTTCGTGGAGATCGTGCCGCGGCAGGGCGTCTTCGTCGCGGACTATCTGCAGCGCGGCACGCCCGAGGCGCTCATCTCGCTCATCCGCTTCCACGGCGGCAAGCTCGGCGCTGC
>CAMJHX010000174.1 GCA_946405655.1 uncultured Clostridia bacterium | reverse complement strand
TAGTACGGCGCGGTGGAGAGATCCGCGTCCATGCCGTTGTTGCGGCCGAACTCCGCGTCCTCGCCCTTGGCGACGGACTCGTTCCACGTGTTCATGGTATTGACGAAGTTCTGCACAGCGTCGCCCGTGAGACCCATGTTCTCCGCGAGCTCCTCATAGGTGTTGCCCGTGATGGTAAAGCCGCGGTCGATGAACTTCTGCGTCAGGGCGACCTCATCCTGCAGATGCTGGTCGAAGATGATGAAGCAGTAGCCGTCCGGCTGCTTGAGCTCGGCCTGAGAGACGACGTCGCGGCCCGCGAGGTCGTTGACAAAGCGCTTGCCCTCGGTGTTCACGATGATCGCGCCGTGGCTGCGCACGGACTCGGACACGAGCGTGCCGTCCGACTGGATGACGGTCGGGTGCAGCTGGATCTGCTCCATGTCGACGGTGTCGGCGCCGACGGCCTGCGCCATCAGGATGCCGTCGCCGGTCGCGCCGGAGTGGTTGGTCGTGACGGCGTTGCGCAGGCTCTCGTCATAGCTCGCCATCAGGTCAAAGTTCGCGCCGAAGCCGCCGGTTGTAATCACGACCGCCTTGGCGTGGATGGTGTAGACGTGCTCCGCGTCCTCGGCCATGACGCCGACGGCCTGACCGTTGTCCATGAGGATCTCGGTGGCCTTGGTGTTCACGCGCACGTCGATGCCGAGATTCTCGGCCTGCGTCTTGAGCTTCTCGACGAGGTACTCGCCCACGGGCAGACCGCCCTCGGGCTTGTGCAGATACTTATGGGTGGTGCCGCCGGTCGCAACGACCTCTGGCAGCGGGGCGTCGATGCTGTAGAGCCAGTCGACGGCCTCGGCACTGTTCTCGGCCATGGTGCGCACGAGATCGGGATTCGCGAGATCGTGGCCCAGACGCAGGGTATCGTCCACGAAGTTGTCAACGGTGCTGTCGGTGATGCCGAGCTCGGCCTCCACCTTGGTGTCCGCCGCGTTCATGCCGCCCTCGGCGCGGAGGCTGTTGCCGCCGACGAAGGGCATCTTCTCGAGCAGGATGACGTTTGCGCCCTCCTGCGTGGCGAGGACGGAGGCCGTGAGACCTGCGCCGCCGGCGCCGACCACGACGATGTCGCACTCCAGCTCCGCCGGGGTCTTCTCCACCTCGGCTGCCGCCTCGACCTCGCGCATGAAGACGTTCGGATCGAGACCCGCGTTCGTGAGCGCATCGGCCACAGCCGCGACGATCGCTTCGGAAGAAATGGTCGCGCCGGAGACCATGTCGCACTGCAGGCTCTGCGTATCAAAAATGCGGCCGGGCATCTTCTCGGCTGCGACGGTGCCGATGCCCTCGGTCTCCTCGTGCGAGAGAACCTCGATCTGATAGATCGCGTTCTCGTCCGCGGTGACGGAGACGGTGATCGGACCGTTGCGGCCCTGCGCCGTGCCCTCGGCGGTGACGGCGCTGTCCGGAATTTCGGCGGCGCCGGCCACGGACGGCTGGTTGTTGATGACGACGCTCAGAATGCACACCAGCAGCAGCAGAATGCCGGCGGCGATGCCGATGATGTCGTACAGCTTCGGATTTGCTTTTTTCATATGCTTCCTCCCCGTTGAAAAATGTGTTCTGTGCAACACTACAACAATACCACATTTCTGTAAAAAAGCAAGAAAAGACCGCAATTTCTGCCGAAGAATTTGCGGTCTGTTTTCTTATTTTTCCCACGTTCTCTCGCTGATGATGTAGCGCGGCCGGCGCTTGGTCTCCATATAGACCTTGCCGATGTACTCCCCGATGATGCCGAGGGAGATGAGCTGCACGCCGCTGACGAAGCAGATGATGCACGTCATGCTCGCCCAGCCGGCGACGGTCTTGCCCGCGAGCGCGGAGACGAGCGCCCAGATGCAGCCGATGAAGCTCACGATCGCGACGAAGACGCCGAAGGACGTGATCAGATGCAGGGGCTTGACGGAGAGGCTCGTGATGCCGTTCATGGCGAGCGCGAGCATCTTGCGCAGCGGATACTTGCTCTCCCCCGCCATGCGCTCATGGCGGGCATACTCCACCGTCGTGCTCGGAAAGCCGACGAGCGGGATCATGCCGCGCAGGAAGAGATTGACCTCCTCGAAATCGGCGAAATGCTGCAGCACGCGCGACGAGACGAGGCGGTAATCCGCGTGGTTATAGACCACCTCCGCGCCCATGGCGGAGAGGAATTTATAAAAGCCCTGCGCGGTGGTGCGCTTGAAGAAGGTGTCGGTCTCGCGGCTGGATCTCACGCCGTAGACGACCTCATTTCCCTCGAGATAGGCGTCCACCATGCGGTCCATCGCGTCGAGATCGTCCTGCCCGTCGCAGTCGATGGAGATCGTGATGTCGCAGCGGTCCTTCGCCTCCATGAGTCCGGCGAGGACGGCGTTCTGGTGCCCGCGGTTGCGGCTGAGACAGATGCCGAGGATGTGCTCCTCCTTCTCGGCCATGGCGCAGATGAGCTCCCACGTGCGGTCCTTACTGCCGTCGTTGACAAAGAGCACGCGGCTCTCGTCGGAAATCTTCCCGTCCGCGATCAGCTGCAGCAGCTTTTTGCGAAACAGCGGCGCCGTGATCGGCAGCACCTCCTGCTCGTTATAGCAGGGCACGACGATATACAGACTGGGCTGCATCTTCTCTCTCCTCAAATCAGATCGCGCAGCTTCAGGTATTCCTGAATGAGCGTGACCGTGCCGGGAATGCCGAGCTTGGACGTGTCGACCGTGAGATCATAGTCCTTCGCGTCGCCCCAGTGCTCGCCGGTGAAGAAGTTATAGTACGCCTGGCGCTCCTTGTCGGTGAGCTTGATCTTGCGCTCGGCCTCCGCCGCGCTGAGATTGTCGCGCTCCGAGACGCGGGCGACGCGCGCGAACATCGGCGCATGGACAAAGAGGTTCACGACCGTGACGTTCTCCTCGCGCAGGACGTAGTTTCCGCAGCGGCCGATGATGATGCAGGAGCCGGAGCGCGCGGCGTTCCGGATGACCTCGGACTGCGCCTGAAACAGCTGCACGGACACGGGCTGATCGCCGACAAAGCCGGCGCTGCCGGTCACGAGGGAATACAGAAAGCTCTGCGGACGCTGCTCCTCGTGGCTCTGGACAAAGCCCTCGGCAAAGCCGCTCTTGGCCGCGGTCTCGGCGATGAGCTCGGAGTCATAGCACTTGATGCCCAGCACGCGGGCCAGCTCCTCGCCCAGATAACGCCCGCCGCTGCCATGCTCGCGGCCGATGGTGATGACATAGTTCGCCATGGTAATCCCTCCCGGTAAATTCTTGCTCATGTTTATTATAGCTCGTTTTTGAAACATTGTAAATGTGAAAATAGTTAGGAGTGAGGAGTTAGGAGTTAGGAGTTGACAAATGGTTCGTGCGCAGAAATCATATGTCATCCTGAGCTTGTCGAAGGATCTTGGCACCGCAGCAAAAAAGAACTGTCAGCCTCTGACCACCTGCTCTGCCAAGATTCTTCGACTCCGCACTTCGTGCTACGCTCAGAATGACAAACTCGGACAACTCCTAACTCCTCACTCCTAACTCCTAACTCTCTTGTCATTTCCACCCAAGAACGCACCTGCTCCCCGTTTTTCCCTGTCTC
>CAMJHX010000173.1 GCA_946405655.1 uncultured Clostridia bacterium | reverse complement strand
ACTGTATTAATCGTACTAATACACTTATAGCACAGAGGATGGTGCGTGTCAATGGGATTCATGAAATCTTAAAGAAAAGAAAAAGCCTCCCTTGTGCAAAGGGAGGTGGCCGAGCGCAGCGAGGTCGGAGGGATTGCTCTGCCAGTCTGATTCACGCTCCAATGTGATTGGCTGATTCGAGTTTCAGCGACCATCATCCAGTTACATTGGCAATCATCTTCGTGCGATGCAGCGATCCCTCAGTCGCCTTGCGGCGACAGCTCCCTTTGCGCAAGGGAGCCTTTCCTATGATGAAAAATCCGCAGGTCTTTTTCCTGCGGATTTCATTTTTATTCCACCGTCACGACGTACTTCTCCAGCAGCATCAGTGGGTGGTACGACTCCTTCGACTGGCGGATGCCCTCGTCGCCGGTGTCCTCCTCGCGGTTGATGTACTTCACGTCCTCCGTGACGAAGTGCTTGGCGTATTCGTTCACGAGCATCTGGTACGCGCCGGAGAACGACGTGTCCGCCTTTTCGACGTGGATGATGAGCGTGTCGCCCACGACCTCGCCGGCGGAAAAGCCGACGATTTTGTCACCGGCCCGCAGGACGCCGCCGAGCGGGGCATACTCCCAATAGTGCCGAAGAAATTCACGCACGCTGCGCTCCTCGAAGACGGCGGTCTCCGCCTCCTTGCGGTTCAACTCCGCGTGCTGCTCGAAATACGCCTGAATCTCCGGCAGATTCTCCGCCGTGATCTCCTCGAACGTCCAGTCGGGATAGAGCCGGCGGAAGCGGTTGACGTGGTTTTTCTGCCCGTGGAGCTTCTTGCCGGCGAAGGTGACCATGGTCTGCGCGTCATAGAGATAATCACACCAGTCGCGCTGCAGCTCCGCCTTGAGATCCGGGAACGCCGCGCGCAGCGCCTCGACCTCCTCCGGCAGAACCGGAAAGAGGCGAAACGGCTCGCCCTTCTCCTTCGCGAGCGCCTGAAGCTTGCCGACGACGGCACAGCAGTCGCCGCCGATGGGCAGCGAATAGACCGTTCCGACGCCGGGAAGGATCTCCCGCAGGACGAGCGCGCCGTCGATCTCCGCCGCAGCGTCCTGAAAATAGCTCTGCCAGAGCACCGCCGCGCCAGCGGAATCGTTGCACAGGCGCGAGGCTTTCTTTTGAAACGCGGCGTTCAGCCGCGGGATATCCGCTGTGGTAATCGGGGTAAAAAGGGTGTCCATAAAGAGGGTTCAATCTCCTGTCTTTTCAGTATGCATTGGGGTTATTATACGCTGTGACTAACTGCCCGTCAAGTAAGCGGTATAGGAGCGGTTGACAAAGATAGGAAATCGCGTTATACTGCACTCACTGAAAAAAACAGGAGGATGCGTCCATGCTGTCTCGCTCCATGATGATGATGCGCATGTACATGCCCATGGGTATGTGCACGATTCGTCATGGCCTGAACCGGGACGCCGCCGCTCCGCAATAAATCATCCACGTATGATCACAGCGGGAGACCCGATCGGGCCTCCCGCTGTTTTTATTTTATCTGAAAGGAAGTCCGTCCAAATGCCGATCATCATCCCTCCCGAGCTGCCCGCCGCCGCCTCGCTGCAGCGGGAAAACATCTTCTATTACCACACGCCGCGCGCGCTGAGCCAGGACATCCGCATGCTGCACATTCTCGTGCTGAATCTGATGCCGACCAAGATCGCGACGGAGACGCAGTTTGTGCGGCTGCTCGGGAACACGCCGATCCAGGTGGAGGTGGAGCTCATGGCCTTCGACAGCCACACCTCGAAAAACACCTCGCAGGAGCACATGCTCACGTTCTACAAGACCTTCGAGCAGGTGAAGCACCGCAATTTCGACGGGCTGATCATCACGGGCGCGCCGATCGAGCAGCTCGCCTTCGAGGAGGCGGACTACTGGGAGGAGCTCTGCCGGATCATGGAGTGGAGCAAGTCGCACGTGCAGAGCACGCTGCACATCTGCTGGGGCGCGCAGGCGGGGCTTTACTATCACTACGGAATCCAGAAGCGCTGGATGCCGGAGAAGCTCTTCGGCGTGTTTGAGCACGAGGTGACGCACAAGGGGTCGATCCTGTTTCGCGGGTTTGACGATGTGTTTCTCGTGCCGCACTCGCGCCACACGGAGACGCCGCGCGAGCCGATCGCGGCGGAGCCCCGCCTCAAGATCCTCGCCGAGAGCGAGCGCGCGGGCGTTTACGCCGTGAGCACCGACGGCGGGCGCCAGATCTTCATCACCGGCCACTCGGAATACGACACGCTCACGCTCGAGAACGAATATCTGCGCGACAAGCGCGCCGGAAAGCCGATTCACATCCCGGAGAACTACTACCCGAACGACGACGATACGCAGCGCCCGCGCAACACCTGGCGCTCGAGCGCGAATCTGCTCTTCTCCAACTGGCTCAACTACTTCGTCTATCAGGAATCGCCGTACGACATTCAGGCGATCACACCGATTCAATAATCACAGGAGGCAAGGAACATGAAAAAAGAAACCATCTGCGTGCAGGGCGGCTACACACCCGGAAACGGCGAGCCGCGTCAGCTGCCGATCGTCCAGTCCACCACGTTCAAATACGACACGAGCGAGGACATGGGCCGGCTCTTCGATCTCGAGGCCAGCGGCTATTTCTACTCCCGCCTGCAGAACCCGACGAACGACGCCGTCGCGGCGAAGCTCTGCGCGCTCGAGGGCGGCACGGCGGCCATGCTCACCTCCTCCGGTCAGGCGGCAAACTTCTTTGCACTGTTTAACATCGCCTCCTGCGGCGACCACATCGTCGCCTCCAGCAGCATCTACGGCGGCACCTTCAACCTCATCCTCACCACGATGGCGAAGATGGGCGTGGAGGCGACGTTCGTCTCCCCCGACTGCACGGACGAGGAGCTCAATGCCGCCTTCCGCGAAAACACCAAGGCGGTCTTCGGCGAGACGATCGCAAACCCCGCCCTCACGGTGCTGGACATTGAGCGCTTTGCCGCGGCTGCGCACGCGCACGGCGTGCCGCTCATCGTGGATAACACCTTCGCGACGCCCATCAACTGCCGCCCGATCGAATGGGGCGCAGACATCGTGACGCACTCGACGACGAAGTATATGGACGGGCACGGCGTCGCCGTCGGCGGCGCGATCGTGGACGGCGGCAGGTTCGACTGGATGGCGAACGCCGAGCGCTTCCCCGGGCTCTGCACACCGGACGAGAGCTACCACGGCATCGTCTACGCCGAGAAATTCGGAAAAGAAGGCGCCTTCATCACGAAGTGCACCTCCCAGCTGATGCGCGATCTCGGCTCGATCCAGGCGCCGCAGAACGCGTTTTATCTGAACATCGGGCTCGAGAGTCTGCATGTGCGCATGCCGCGCCACTGCGAAAACGGCCTCGCCGTGGCCACCTTCCTGCAGGGGCAGGAGAAGGTCGCGCGCGTGAGCTATCCGAGTCTGCCCGGCGACCAATACTACCCGCTCGCGCAGAAGTATCTGCCGAACGGCTCCTGCGGCGTGGTGAGCTTTGAATTAAAGGGCGGCCGCGCGAGCGCGGAGCGCTTCATGAAGGCGCTCAAGTGCGCCGCCATCGAGACGCACGTCGCCGACGCGCGCACCTGCTG
>CAMJHX010000172.1 GCA_946405655.1 uncultured Clostridia bacterium | reverse complement strand
GAGGTGATGGAGCCCGCGCCCATGTGGGAGTAATAGCCGAGGATGGAGTCGCCCACGTAGTTGTAGTGCGGGGTCTGCACATGGTCAAAGAGGATCACGTTCTTGAGCTCCACGGAGTTGCCCACGACGCAGTTGGCGCCCACGAGCGCGCTGCCGCGGATGAAGGCGCAGTGGCGCACCTCGGTCTCGGGGCCGATGATGCAGGGCGCGCCGAGATACGCGGAGGGGAAGACCTTTGCCGTCTTGTGCACCCAAACGTGCTCGGAAACTTCCTCATAGTCCTTGCCCAGCGTGGGGCCGAGCTGGAGGATGAAGTCCTTGATGCCCTTCAGGGCTTCCCAGGGATAGGTGAACTGGAGAAGATAATCCTTCGCCAGCGTATGGTCGAGATCATAGAGATCCTGAATCGTATACATTACAGGCGCTCCTTCTTTTCAATGTCGAGGAAATACTTGTAGGTGTCCACGGTCAGCTCGCCGCAGGCGGCCTCGTCGCAGGCGATGATCGCGCCGTTGTGCATCTGCAGGGCGCTGCAGGTCCACTTGTGGCTCACGTTGCCCTCGACGGTCGCGGCCAGCGCGCGCGCCTTGTTGTGGCCGTTGATGAGGATCAGCACTTCCTTGGAGTCATACACGGTGCCGACGCCGACGCTCAGCGCCTGAGAAGGCACGGCCTCGGGGTCGTTTCCGAAGAAGCGGGAGTTCACGATGCGGGTGTCGGTCGTCAGATCGCGGACGCCCGTGCGGCTCTTCAGGCTCGTGAAGGGCTCGTTGAAGGCGATGTGGCCGTCCACGCCGATGCCGCCCATGAAGAGGTCGATGCCGCCGTAGGAGGCGATCTTCTCCTCGTAGCGGGCGCACTCGCCCTCGGGATCGTCGGTCATGCCGTTGAGAATGTTGATGTTCTCCGGCTTCATGTCGACCAGATGATCGAAGAAGTTGTCGTGCATGAAGTACCAGTAGCTCTGGTCATGCTCGTGGGGCAGGCCGAGATACTCGTCCATGTTGAAGGTCACGACGTTCGCGAAGGATACCTCACCGGCCTGATTCATGCGGGCCAACTCTTTATATACCCCGATCGGGGAAGAGCCCGTCGGCAGACCGAGGATGAAGGGACGGTCTTCCTTGTGGCTGTTGATCTTGTTTGCAATGTAATGCGCGGCCCAAAGGCTCATCTTTTCGTAGGTATCCTGAATAACGACTCTCATATCGAAAAACTCCTTTTACAGGTAAATTGTTTTCGCGTGTCGGGAGAACCTCTGTTACAGTGTTGATTCTGCTTTTTCGTTCATCCCTCACGGCCCACGCTTCGGCCGCGGCAGCATCCGCCGAATCTTTCGATGACTGCCGACCTCGTCAACCAATTGCGGTCCCGGCGCTAACAGGCTCTCAATGTCCTCCCTCCGGAGAGCACCGTTTTATCCAAAAAAGGGCGTCTGAAAAAACCCTTCAATTCTTTAAAATGATACCCCACTGTCCGTTCTTTGTCAATAAGCAAGGCACAATTTTTTAGGAATTATGTAAACGGTTTTTTGAAGATATAAACTAAATATTTCCGCCGTGAAAAGCCGCCCACCCGCTGATGCATACCCACGCCAGCGCGAGCACCGCTGAGACGGCAAAGCGGATCTGAAAGCCCCTGGTCATCAGAAGCGCAATGCATCCGACGAGCACGCACAGCGCAATGATCGCGGAAATGAGCTGTTTTCGGTCGATGTTCATGGTTTTCCTCCCTCGCATTTTCCGCAGCTGCTGCACCCGTTGCAGGTGAGCCTCATGCCGCAGGCTTCACATTTGTCGCGAAACCTCGGCCGGTAGAGCAGCGCCTCCGGGATCGGCATGCCCCAGCGGTCTGTCAGATGAAAGCGCATCGGCTTGCCCTCGTAGGAAAGCCCGGACTTGAACGCCTGCTGGCTCTGCACAGCGCTTTCCTCGATCTTGTAGAGCTTTCCGCCCTTCACGAATCGGCGCCCCGTCCCGCAGAAGACAAAGGTCACGTCCGCCTCGGCGCATTCGTCCCGCAGCGCCTTGACCCATTCGTAATGGCAGGGGCGCGCCCCGCCGTAGTTCTCCCCGTCGCAGAGCACCTGCTCGATCTGCCCGGTGGAAAGGGCGTCTTTCATGGAGACCGGCCCGATGTACGGCGCGCACATCACGCCCTTGTGACGGAAGGGGAGCGAGAGCAGGATCGGAATGCGCTCGTCCGCCCGGCGCTGGTTCTCCGCCGTCACGTTCAGCATCACGTTCTCCCAGCCGTCGCCCCAGTCGCGCGGCAGGCACTTTTCCACGCGCTCCGGCCGCTTCGTGAGCAGAAAGAACTTCACGTCCGGCCGCTGCGCCATGATCTCCCACGCCTCGTCCCGCCACGGGTCGGCCTCCTCCAGAAAGAAGTCCGACGTCATGCACACGCGCAGCATCTCGCCGCTTTTCACTTTATATTGCCCGCTGCGGTCTTTGGAAAGCGGATAGCGAAATCCCGCCTTTGTGCGGTAAATGTCGCCGCCGTCCTTCCCGCGCTGGGCATCGAGGAAATACATATAGCAGTTCTGGCAGCCCTCGCTGACCTTCCTGCACCCATGCCACGGATTCCAGATGTCATGCATGGATCTTCCTCCTTTCTCCAGCTTGCCTTCCCTCTCCGGGGGAAGGGGGACCGCGCTTGCGCGGTGGATGAGGGGCCCTCTACCGCCATTGTATCACAGTTCGTTCCCGCTTTCCAACCATACTTGCCGCGTCCTGCAAATTATGGTACAGTGTGTAAAAAGGAGCGTTCACCATGTCAGATGTCTTTGATTTTCGCATCCGCACGCGCGCCGATCTCGTCCGCGCGGTGGAGCAGTTCGGCTTCGTGCCGTTTTTCAAAAACCGCATTCAGGGCTTCTCGCTCGCCGAGCACGCCGCGCCGGAGGTCTGGTTCTCCGAGGAGGAGGGGCTTTGGGAGTGGAAGGGCCCCGTCATCCGCGAGACCGGCTGTGCCTACGGCAAGTTCTTCGGCGGCAAGGCAGTCTATATCAGCCGCGCGTGGTTCCCGGACTTCGCCAACTACCGGCGCGACGGCTATGACTTCGACGCCCTCTGGGAGGACGGCAAGGCGCGCCATGCGGACAAGGCGCTCTATGAGCTTCTGGAGCCCCGCGCGCCGATCACGTCCCGCGCGCTCAAGGATCTCGGCGGCTACGGCAAGGAGGGGCGCAAGGGGTTCGACGTGTCGATCACGCGCCTGCAGCACCTCGGCTATGTCCTCATCAGCGATTTCGTCTACGACCTCGACCGGCAGGGCAAGCCCTACGGCTGGGGCGTCGCGGAGTATTCCACGCCGGAAAAGCACCTCGGCGCGGACTTCCGCAAGAACGTCTACCAACGCACCCCGGAGGAGTCCTTCGAGCGCATCCTGCGCCACCTGCAGGAGATCCTGCCGAACGCCAGTGAAAAGGCGCTGCGGCAGCTGCTGAAATAACAGGGGAGAAGATCGACGGCACCGAAATCTGCTGTAGGGGCGACCTGTGGTCGCCCGCTTGTACGCACTTGGATTTCTGCCAATTCGCCGATAAACGGCATTCTATTCAAATGAATCTGCGCGGGCGACCACAGGTCGCCCCTACAGTTCTCTTTCAATGCTCATTAAATCGGGAGG
>CAMJHX010000171.1 GCA_946405655.1 uncultured Clostridia bacterium | reverse complement strand
CGCATCAGCATTCCCATCCTGTCATCCTGAGCGGAGCGCGAAGCGCGGAGTCGAAGGATCTTGGCATCGCACACGAAAAGGACGTACAATTTGAACGAAATGTGTTGAATATCGGTTGTGTAACCTGCTGGTCTGTGCTATATTGAAATCACCGCAGGCACCGCGCCTGCCAAAACGTCAATCAAACTGGAGGGCTGATCATGTTTCAATTCTGGGGCGACGGATCTCAGGCGTCCAGAGATCTGGTCGACAGCATCCGTGTCAGAAGCACGGAAAACTTCAATTGGACGTTCATCTTCATCCTCGCGGTCGTGTTCTATATCTATTGGACGGAAATCCACAAGAAAAACACCGAGGCCGTCTGTGCCGGTCTCGCGCTCTACGGCGTCCACTGGCTGTATGAGATCTGCAACGCCGTCATTGCGAAAATCGCGGGCTATCCGCTCTGGTCGGTCTCGAACGAGTCCACCACCTTCATCCTGCTCATCGGCGTCTGCTGGGAGCTCTCAATGATGTTCTCCATCGCGGGCATCATCTCCTTCAAGATGCTCCCGCACGACCGCACCAAGCGCTATTTTGCCAAGAACGGCAAGGGCGGTATTAGCTGCAAGCTCGTCGGCGCGCTCGAGATGGCGCTGCTCTTCGCCCTGTTTGAATCCTTCCTCGCTGCCACGAGCAACCATTCCTTCATCTGGGTGTACAAATGGTGGGGCGTCCTGCCCGTGTTCATCACGACGTATATCCCGTTCTTCCTCGCCAGCAACTATGTTCCGGATATGGAGCCGAAGAAGCGGACGCGCTTTCTCATTTGCCTCTGGTCTCTCGTCGCGCTGCTGCTCATCATCCTCATTCCGGCAGGCGTCATCTAAAACCAAAAGGAGCTGCGACAGCAGCTCCTTTTTCCACATGCCGTCAGATTGACGCACACCGCCTGAATTATTATAATGATAACAATGATAACATACATTCACGGAGGAATTTTTCGATGAACGTCAAGCCAATGGTTCCCAACGTCGTCCAGACGTTCTATGACCGCATCGCCGCGCAGTACGATCAGTTCTATCAGGACTGGGATGAGACGGTGCGCTCGGAGGCGTGCTTTCTGCAGAGCCTCTTTTCCGAGCTCGGCTTCGACGGCACCGCGCGGATTCTCGACTGCGCCTGCGGCATCGGCACGCAGGCGATCGGCCTCGCCGCCCTCGGCTATGACGTCACGGGCTCGGATCTCAGCGCCGGGGAGCTCGCCGAGGCGAAGCGCCGCGCGGCGGAGCGCAATGTCAGCCTCCGCTTCGAGCAGGCGGATTTCCGCGCGCTCGCGGACGTCTTCTCCGATTCCTATGATATCATCATCGCCATGGACAACGCCCTGCCGCATATGCTCACCGCCGCCGATCTCCAGACCGCGGCGCAGAGCATCGCGGGACGGCTGCGCGAGGGCGGCGTGTTCGTCGCGAGCATCCGGGATTATGATCGCATGCTCGCCGAAAAGCCCGCGTATTCCGCGCCCTATGTGCACAAAACCGACCGGGGTCAGCGCGTCCTGTTCCAGACGTGGGACTGGCACGGCGAACATTATCGATTCATTCAGTATATCATCGACGACGCCGAGACCGCCGCGGTCAGCAAGTTCGAGTGCGAATACCGTGCCGTGCGCCGCGCGGAGCTCACCGCGCTTCTGCTTCAGGCGGGCTGCCGCGAGGTGCTCTGGCGCATGCCGGCTGAGACGGGCTTTTATCAGCCCATCGTGATTGCGAGGAAATAGCCCATGGCGATTCTGGTCACCGCCTTTGTCCCCTTCGGCGGGGATGCGAAAAATGCCTCGCAGGAGATCCTGCGTGCGCTCCCGGAGACGCTCGGCGGCGTCCGGCTCGAAAAGCGCTGCCTGCCGGTGTCGTTTTTCGCCGCGTCCGTCATTGCCGTCGAGACCGCACTGTCCCTGCGCCCGGAGGCGATCGTCTGCCTCGGGCAGGCAGGCGGACGCGACGCCGTCACGCCCGAGCGCGTCGCAGTCAATCTCATGAACGCGCGGATCCCGGACAACGACGGCTTTCAGCCTGTAGACGTGCCGGTCATCCCGAACGCGCCGGCGGCGTATTTCTCCGCGCTTCCCGTCAAGGCGATGGTCGACGCCATGCAGCGCCTCGGCGTTCCGGCGCGACTTTCCGACAGCGCCGGGACCTACGTCTGCAACGCGCTCATGTTCTCCATGCTGCATCATATCCGGGAGATCCCCCGCGGCTTCATCCACGTCCCGTATCTCACCGAGCAGGGGAAGGGAAGCGAAACGCCGTCGCTTCCGAAGCAGCTCGTCCTGCGCGGCGTCACCGCCTGCCTGCAAACGCTGTAAAAGAGGGAACCTATGCTTTATATCATTCGTCATGGACAAACAGAGATGAACAGCCGCCGCGTCCTGCAGGGGCGGAGCGACTTTGCGCTCAATGAGACCGGCCTTGCGCAGGCGCGCGAGGCCGCCGGGAAGCTCCGCGGCGTGCGCTTTGATTGCGTCTATGCCAGCCCGCTGCGCCGCGCCGTCCAGACCGCCGAGCTCCTCGCGCCAGGCGCGGAGATCGTGATCGACGAGCGGCTCATCGAGATGGACTACGGCCCCTACGAGGGCGCGGATCTCCAGAACCTCCCGCCCGAGATCCTCACGTTCTTCAGCGACTTTGTGCACAATCCCGCGCCTTCGGGCATGGAGCAGCTGACCGCCGTCGTCGCGCGCGTCGGCGCGTTTCTGGAGGAGCTGCGCGGCAGGGAGGAGAACATCCTCATCTCCACGCACGCCATCGCCATGAAGGGCATCCTCGAATACCTCACGCCGGAATCCAACGGCGCCTACTGGTCAAAATTCATCGGCAACTGCGCCGTCTATACCTCGCAGAATCAAAACGGACAATTCACTGTTCCGACGGAATTGTTGTGATAAAGGAGCACGCCATGAAAACCATCCGAGTCACCGGAACCGCCCGGCTGCACCTCCGCCCGGACGTCACCGTCGTCACCATGACGCTGCAGGGCGCCGAGCCGGAATACAGCGCCGCCATAAACCGCGCCTCCCGCGAGGCGGAGACCCTGCGCTGCGTGCTGGAGCGGCTCGCGTTCCAAAGGGAGGATCTGAAAACGCTCTCCTTCCGCGTCAGCGCGGAGTATGAGGGCTATGAGGAGGCGGGCGTCTGGAAGCA
The DNA here is from genome assembly GCA_946405655.1 of uncultured Clostridia bacterium. Taxonomy (GTDB): domain Bacteria; phylum Bacillota; class Clostridia; order Oscillospirales; family Oscillospiraceae; genus CAG-103. Next base: position 461 of record CAMJHX010000171.1, on the reverse strand, counting down.
GCGCTTCGCGGGCTACCGCTTCGAGCATCTGCTCAAGGCGTCGTTCGACTCCGACCACGAGCGGCTCGGCGCCGTGCTCACCGCGCTTGCCAATTCCGCCGTCAGTCCGATGCTGCAGCTCTCTTATACGCTCAAAGACCCGGAGAGGGCGAAAAAGACGCTGCTGACCGCCGCCGTCGCGGACGCGCGGGAGAAGGCGCAGATTCTCGCCGACGCCGCCGGCGCAAGCCTGAAGGCGCTCCAGAGCGTGGACTATACGTTCGGGGAGCCGTCCTTCGATCCCCTCCCGCTGCACCGCCTCGACGCGACCATGGCAGACAAGGCGAGCATCGAAATGAACATGGAGCCCGATGATATCACGATCTGCGACAGTGTGACCTGCGTCTGGGAGATGGAGTGCGTATGAAGAAAATGATCCCGCTTGCCAAGCAGAGCAAGAAAAAGCAAAAGCAGTACCACGC
>CAMJHX010000170.1 GCA_946405655.1 uncultured Clostridia bacterium | reverse complement strand
TTTTCCCTGATTCGGAAATTTTTGTCTGACGCGCCAAAGTTTACGGACGGTGTGTCGAAAACATTGACAGAGGGAGGATTTGGCAGTATTCTGATAAAACAAAATCATGCTGCTTATTAGATTTTCAAATAACAGCGCGGATTTTACTGCAATCTATCCAAGAACCGGGAGGTCCTTTTATGCAAAGCTGCCGAAACGAGCGCTATCCGCTCTACGATCCGTCCTTTGAGCACGACGCCTGCGGCATCGGCGCGGTGATCAGCATCCGCGGCGAGCAGACGCACCGCACGGTGGACGACGCGCTCAAGATCGTGGAGAAGCTGCAGCACCGCGCCGGACGCGACGCCTGCGGCGAGACCGGCGACGGCGTGGGTCTCATGATGCAGATCCCGCACCGGCTCATGCAGAAGGCGGCGCGGGAGGCCGGGATCGAAGAGCTCGGCGATGCGCGCACCTACGGCGTGGGCATGATCTTCTTCCCGCAGGACACGCTCACGCGCCTGCAGGCGAAGAAGATGCTCGAGATCATCGTGCAGCGCCACGGCGTGGAATTTCTCGGCTGGCGCGAGGTGCCGATCGATCCGGCGGTGCTGGGCGAGACGGCGCGGCGCGCCATGCCCGCGATCCGGCAGTGCTTCGTGAAAAAACCCGAGCACGTCGCCGAGGGGCTGGAGTTCGACCGCCTGCTCTATATCATCCGCCGCGAATTTGAGCAGAGCGACATCGGCACCTACATTCCCTCCTTCTCCAGCCGCACGATCGTCTACAAGGGTATGTTCCTGGTGCATCAGCTGCGCGCGTTTTACAGGGATCTGCAGGATCCCGACTGCGAGAGCGCCATGGCGATGGTGCACTCGCGCTTTTCCACGAACACGAACCCCAGCTGGGAGCGCGCGCACCCGAACCGCCTCATTATGCACAACGGCGAGATCAACACCATCCGCGGCAACGCCGACCGGATGCTCGCGCGCGAGGAGACGATGCACTCGCCCGTCTTCTCCGGCGAGGACATGGACCGCATTCTCCCCGTGGTCGATCAGCGCGGGTCCGACTCCGCCATGCTCGACAACACGCTCGAATTTCTCATGATGAACGGCATCGATCTGCCGCAGGCGGTGATGATGACCGTGCCGGAGCCGTGGGCGAACGACAAAAAGATCTCGCAGGAAAAGCGGGACTTCTATCTCTACTACGCCACGATGATGGAGGCGTGGGACGGCCCCGCCGCCATCGTCTTTTCCGACGGCGACACCGTGGGCGCCGTGCTCGACCGCAACGGACTGCGCCCCTGCCGCTGGTACCGCACGAAGGATGACTATCTCATCCTCTCCTCCGAGGTCGGCGTGCTGGATCTCCCGGCGGAGAACGTGGTGCAGAAATCGCGCCTGCGCCCCGGGCGGATGCTCCTCGTGGACACGAAGCAGCAGCGCCTGATCGACGACACGGAAATCAAAAGCCGCTATGCCGCGCAGAGCCCCTACGGGGAGTGGCTCGACCAGAATCTCGTGCACCTCGAGGATCTGCCGATCCCGAACCACAAGGTGCAGACCCACACCCAGACCCAGCGCGACAAGCTCTACAAGGCCTTCGGCTATACCTACGAGGAGGTCAAGGAGGCCATCATCCCCATGGCGAAAAACGGCGCGGAGCCGATCGCCTCCATGGGCACGGACATTCCCCTTGCCGTCCTCTCTGAGGCGCGGCAGCCGCTCTTCAGCTATTTCAAGCAGCTCTTCGCGCAGGTGACGAACCCGCCGATCGACGCGATCCGCGAAAAGCTCGTGACGGACACGGCGGTCTATCTCGGCGCGAGCGGCAATCTGCTCGAGGAGCGGGCGGAAAACTGCAGCGTGCTGCAGATCCAGAACCCGATCCTCACGAGCGTGGAGCTCATGAAGATCCGCCACATGGACGACAAGCGCTTCCACGCGGCGACGATCTCGCTGCTCTACTATAAGCGCACGCCGCTGGAGACGGCGGTGGAGCGCCTGTTCGTGGCGTGCGACCGCGCCTACCAGCAGGGGGCGAACATCCTCATCCTCTCCGACCGCGGCGTGGACGAGAACCACGTGGCGATCCCCTCGCTGCTCGCGGTCTCTGCGGTGCAAAAGTATCTCGTCCGCTCGAAAAAGCGCACGGCGCTCTCCCTCATTCTCGAGAGCGCGGAGCCCAGAACGGTGCATCATTTCGCGACGCTGCTCGGCTACGGCGCGCAGGCGATCAACCCCTATCTCGCGCAGGAGTGCATCGAGGAGGTCGTCACGCTCGACCTGCTCGACAAGGACCCCGGCGCCGCCATCGCGGACTACAATCAGGCGGTGCTCAGCGGCATCGTGAAGATCGCCTCCAAGATGGGCATCTCCACGATCCAGTCCTATCAGGCGGCGCAGATCTTCGAGTGCGTCGGCATCAGCCGCACCGTCATCGACCGCTATTTCACGAACACGATCAGCCGCGTCGAGGGCATTGGCATGGAGGAGATCGGCGAGGGCGTGGAGTGGCGGCACAACCAGGCGTTCGAGCCGCTCGGACTCGGCATCGACACGACGCTCAACTCCGTCGGCAGCCACAAGCTTCGCTCCGGTCTGCACGGCGAGGACCATATGTACAACCCCCTCACGATCAAGCTTCTGCAGAAGGCGTGCACTGAGGGGAGCTATGAGACCTTCAAGAAATACACCGCGCTGGTGGACAATCTCGAGGTGCCGCACACGCTGCGCGGCCTCATGGAATTGAAGCCCGACCCGAGCGGCGGCGTGCCCATCGAGGAGGTCGAGCCGGTCGAATCGATCGTCCGGCGCTTCAAGACCGGCGCGATGAGCTACGGCTCGATCTCGCAGGAGGCGCACGAATGCCTCGCCGTGGCGATGAACACGCTCGGAGGCAAATCGAACTCCGGCGAGGGCGGCGAAAAGCCCGAGCGCCTCGCCGATCCGCTGCGCTGCTCGGCGATCAAGCAGATCGCCTCCGGCCGCTTCGGTGTGACGAGCGCATACTTAAACAGCGCGCAGGAGCTGCAGATCAAGATGGCGCAGGGCGCAAAGCCCGGCGAGGGCGGGCATCTGCCCGGCAGCAAGGTCTATCCGTGGATCGCCAAGACGCGCTATTCCACGCCCGGCGTCGCGCTCGTGAGCCCGCCGCCGCACCATGACATCTACTCCATCGAGGATCTGGCGCAGCTGATCTTCGATCTGAAAAACGCCAACCGCCATGCGCGCATCAGCGTAAAGCTGGTGTCCGAGGCGGGCGTCGGCACGATCGCCTGCGGCGTTGCCAAGGCGGGCGCGCAGGTTGTGCTCATCTCCGGCTACGACGGCGGCACCGGCGCCGCCCCGGGCTCTTCGATCCACGACGCGGGCCTCCCGTGGGAGCTCGGCGTGGCCGAGGCGCACCAGACGCTCGTGAAAAACGGTCTGCGCGAGCAGGTCGTCATCGAGACGGACGGCAAGCTCATGACCGGGCGCGATGTCGCCGTGGCGTGCATGCTCGGCGCGGAGGAATTCGGCTTTGCCACCGCCCCGCTCGTCACGCTCGGCTGCTGCATGATGCGCGTGTGCAATCTCGACACCTGCCCCGTCGGTGTGGCGACGCAGAACCCCAAGCTCCGCGCGCGCTTCCGGGGCAAGCCGGAATATGTGATGAACTTCATGCGCTTCGTCGCCGAGGAGCTGCGCG
>CAMJHX010000169.1 GCA_946405655.1 uncultured Clostridia bacterium | reverse complement strand
CGGCTGCGACTGCGACCGCTACATGGAGGTCTGGAACAACGTCTTCTCCCAGTTTGACAACGACGGCAACGGCAATTACTCCGACCTCGTGCAGAAGAACATCGACACCGGCATGGGGCTTGAGCGTCTCGCGGTCGTGTGCCAGGGCGTGGAGAGCCTGTTTGACGTCGACACCGTCATGAACATCACGCATAAGGTGAGCGAGCTCACCGGCGCGCACTACGGCGACAGCGACAAGGTGGACGTCTCCCTGCGCGTTATTACCGACCACATCCGCTCCGGCGTCATGATGATCTGCGACGGCGTGCTGCCCTCCAACGAGGGCCGCGGCTATGTGCTGCGCCGCCTGCTCCGCCGCGCCGCGCGCCATGGCAAGCTCCTCGGCGTAAACGATCCCTTCCTCTGGCAGGTGGTCGAGACGGTTGTCAAGGAGAACGAGTGCCAGTATCCCGAGCTGCGCGAGAAGCAGGAATATATCACCCGCGTCATCCTCAACGAGGAGCAGAACTTCGGCAAGACGATCGACGCCGGCATGGACATCTTCTCCGGTCTGCTGCAGGAGCACAAGGAAAAGAACGAGACCGTCTTCTCCGGCGCGGATGCCTTCAAGCTCTATGATACCTATGGCTTCCCGCTCGACCTCACGCGCGAGATGGTCGAGGAACAGGGCATGACTGTCGACGAGCAGGGCTTCAAGGATCTGATGGAGGAGCAGCGTGTCCGCGCGCGCAAGGCGCGCGCGGCGCTCGGTGATCTTGCCTGGGCAGGCATCGACCTCGGCCTCGACGCCACGCCGACTGCCTTCACAGGCTATGACAGTCTCACGGGTGAAGGCAAGATCCTTGCACTCGTGACGGACGGAGAGGTTTGCTCCGCGCTCAATGAGGGCAACTCCGGCGTGGTCGTGCTTGACCAGACACCGTTTTACGCCGAGATGGGCGGTCAGGTGGCGGACCACGGCGTCATTCGCACCGAGACCGGGCTCTTCCGCGTCACCGATGTGCAGAAGGACAAGGGCGGCAAGTTCCTCCACTCCGGTGTGCTCGAATCCGGCTCCATGACCGTGGAGCAGGCGGCGCAGGCGGAGGTGGATTCCGCCCGCCGCAAGGCGATCATGCGCGCGCACAGCGCAACGCATCTGCTGCACGCAGCGCTGCGCAGGGTGCTGGGCGACCACGTCCATCAGGCGGGCTCGCTCGTGGAGCCGGACCGTCTGCGCTTTGACTTCACGCATTTCTCCGCCGTGACGCCGGAGGAGCTGCATCAGGTCAACGAGCTCATCTGCGATCAGATCCTCGACGGACTGGAAATCGACGTTTCCGAAATGTCGCAGGACGAGGCGAAGGCGATGGGCGCGCAGGCGCTCTTCGGCGAGAAATACGGCGACGTTGTCCGCGTCGTCAAGATGGAGGACGCGAGCCTCGAGCTCTGCGGCGGCACGCATCTGAACAACACCGCCAAGATCGGCCCGTTCCGCATTCTGTCCGAGAGCAGCGTCGCCTCCGGCGTGCGCCGCATCGAAGCGATCACGGGCAAGGCCTGCCTCTGCCGTGTGGAGGAGGAGCACTGTGATCTTCAGCGCGTGGCCGATATTCTCAAGGTAAATCGCAATGCCCTGCTCGAAAAGGCTGAGGGCTTCGTGCATGAGATGAAGACGTTGCGTCAGGAAATTGAGAAGATGCGCGATAAGCTCATCGCAGGCGATGTGGAGCGCTTCCTCTTCGCGGCAAAGAATGTCGGCGGTTACCACGTTGTGACCACGACACGCCCGGACTTGGGACCGAATGAACTGCGCAAGATGGGCGACTTCCTGCGCGACAAGGATCCGAAGATTGTCGCAGTGCTTGCGACGGTCGCGGGGGAGAAGGTCACGTTCGTGGCCGTCTGCGGCAAGGAATCCGTCGCCGCCGGTGTCAAGGCGGGCGACCTCGTTCGCGCTGTGTCCGCTGTTGCGGGCGGCAAGGGCGGCGGCAAGCCGGACTCCGCCATGGGCGGCGGCACCAATCCGCTCAAGACGGACGATGCACTTGCGATCGTCGATGACTTTGTTGCCGAAAAGCTCGGCATTTGAATATGAAAGGAGATTCCTGCAATGTCTGACTGCCTGTTTTGCAAAATCGCGGCGGGGGAGATCCCCTCGACCTGCCTGTATGAAGATGAGACCGTGTTTGCCTTCCGGGACATCAACCCCCAGGCGCCGGTGCACTTCCTCGTCATCCCGAAGACGCACATCGCGTCCGTGAACGACGTCAATGCCGAGAACGCCGCGGTCGTGGCGCACTGCCTCGAGGTCATCGGCGGCATCGCCGAGAAGGAAGGGCTTACGGGCGGCTACCGCGTCATCTCCAACTGCGGCCCCGACGCCGGGCAGACTGTGCCGCACCTGCACTTCCACGTCCTCGGCGGCAAGCCGCTGGGCGAGAAGATCGTCTGATCCAACCAAAAGAAAAGACCTGCGATGATTTCATCGCAGGTCTTTTGCTGTATAGGCTCAGCAGAGCTTGAAGATCTTCACGCTGCCGGCGGGGAGCTTGAGATTGAGCATACCGTCGGTCACGGCAATCTCATCCTTGGTGCAGACGTCTTTTGCGGTTTTGAATCCGGCGCGGATCAGCGCCAGACGCATGTTTTCGCAAAGGCCCATGCCGGGTTCCGTGAGATTCAGCTCGGTTTCGACTGTCTTGTCCGCGCGGTTGACCGCCGTGAGGAAGGTCTCCTTCGGCTGGCCGTCGTCGAATGCATCGGCACCGTCTACGGTCGTGCGCAGCACGGCGATGACGTCGAGCGCCGGGGCGAAGAACGCCGCCGCGCCGGTCTGCAGGGCGGGGTGCTCGTTTCTGAGCGAGGCGAGCGTCTGATACCAGTCGCGCATGTCGGGGTCGTCCTCGTGATACGGCGCGCGGTTGAACGGATCGCAGAAGCCCTGCATGCCGACCTCGTCGCCATAGTAGATCGAGGGGAGACCGGGCAGGAAGAACTGCAGCGCCGCAATCAGCTTCTGGCGCTTGGCGGCAACTGCTGCCATCTCCTCCGTCACGACGTATTCCGCCTGATATTCGCGCGTGGTGCCGCGCGCCTCAAAGTCGATGGCGAGCGCGGTGCGCGTGCGTTCAATGTCGTGGCTGCCGGTGAGATTCATCAGCGCGTAGTAGAGCGGTCTCGGATAGTTCATGCGCTGATTGAGCAGGAAGGACTGCAGATCGTGCGCATCACCCTGATTGCGCAGGAAGGTCATCAGCGCGAGACGCAGCGGATAGTTCATCACGCTGTCGAGCGCGCTGCCGAGGGCGTAGGTGCGGCGCTTGCCGTAGCTCTCCTTCGTCACGGCGTCCTCCCAGACCTCGCCGAGCACGGCGGCGTCCGGGTCCTCCTCCTTGACGGCAGCGCGGATCGCCGCGAGCGCGTCGTCGCTCAGTTCATCCGCCACGTCGAGCCGCCAGCCGGCAGCGCCGCGTTGCAGCCACTGCTTGACGAAGCTGTTCGGCCCGGACACGACGCGCTTGCGCCAGTCGGGGCTGTCCGTGTCCACGGTGGGCAGCTCCGGGAAGTTCCACCAGCAGCGGTAGCCGTAGGTGAGACTCTCATCGAAGGTATACCATTTCCGGAACGGGGAGCGCTCGCTGTTGTAAGCGCCGGAGCCGGAATAGTGCTTGTCGCGGTTGAAATACTTGCTGTCCGCGC
>CAMJHX010000168.1 GCA_946405655.1 uncultured Clostridia bacterium | reverse complement strand
TGGCACAGACGCCGAGGCGCTGCAGCGCCTTCGCGCCGTCAAAGGTGAAGGGCGTCCCGTCAGCGATCTCGCGCTTAAAATACCGCTCGGCAATTTCGGCGAGGATCGCCTCGCCCACGCAGAGGATCTCCGCCGTGATCATGGCGGCATAGGCGACCGCGGGCGTGAGCTTGTCCGTGAGCTCTACGAGACCCTGGATTGTGGTCTTGCCGAGCTGAATGCTCTCCGGCAGGAACCGGACGCTCAGGATGCCCGCGGCGCAGCCGATCGCGCCGATGAGGCTGAAGATGAAGACGATCTTGCTGAGCACGCGCCCGATCTTCGAGAGCGTTTGGATGGTATCGAGGGTCTTGGTCTGCATGGTAATTTCCTCCTTCTTTATCTCCCGCCGTTCACGATGGCGGCGTATTGCTCCTCCGGGATCATGGGCGAGCCGATCTCGGCGATCAGCTCCGGGGCGATCTCACGCTTGCGCGCGTACTGCTCCCCCGCTCGGCGCACGAGCGCGAGACGCGGCTCCGTCACGACCGCCGCCTCCGGCGCGCTGAACATGGGGCTCTCCGGCACGGTGAGGATCGGGTGACGACCGGGAAAGCACAAGCGAAACTGCGCGACGGCGGGCTCGAAATTATGCCGGCTGTTTGGAAAGCCGCAGCCGCAGATCATGAGATAGCGCAGACGGGAAAAGTCCGCCTGCTCGACATGCTCATACCGGTCTCCGACCTTGCGCATGGCCATGGAAGAGAGCGGAAGCGTCCGATCCAAAAGCGCCTTGAGCGGCGCGGGCATGCCGTAGCAGTAGAGCGGGAAGCTCCAGATGAGCAGATCGCTGGCCAGGATTTCTTCCAGTATACCACGCATATCGTCGCTGTGTATACATTCTCCGCCATTATGCATGCAGGCAAAGCAGCCCGTGCAGGGCTCGATGTGCTTGTCGATCACGTGGATGATCTGGATCTCCTGCTCCCCCGCCGCCTGCATCCCGTCGAGAAAGGCGCGCGTGATGTGCATCGTGTCGCTCTGTTCCCGCTTGGGGCTGCCGTTGAGGACGAGAATTTTCATACGCTGCGCTCCTTAGTCGAAGATCTGCCCCGGCAGGCGGAGCTTCTCCTTCGGCGGAAATGCCTGGTCGAATGCCTCCACATCGGCGTCCGACACATAGTAGCCCTGCGGGGTCTGGTAGACGCCGGTGACGCCATCCAGATAGCCCGGGATCAGCTCCCGGCAGAGGAAGAACGAATCGTCCGCGCCCTCCGGGAGATCGTGATAACGAATGCCGAATTTGCGGGCATAGGTAAAGCCGCTCTTGCCGTAGAAATCAATGTTGCCCTCAAAGAGCACCGCGCCGAAGCCCAGCGCTGCTGCCTGCTCGAGCGAGTAGTCCAGCAGCTTCTTGCCGTAACCCTGCCGCTTCAGCTCCGGCGTGATGCAGATCGGCCCCATCGTGAGCACGGGGACGGTGCTGCCGTCGTCCGCCTCGATGACGGTGCGCATGAACATATTCTGCCCGATGAGCTTGCCGTCCCGCTCCATGACGAAGTCCAGCGCCTTGACAAACGCCGGATCGTCGCGCAGCACATGGATCACATAGTGCTCCGAGCACCCGGGGTGGTAGACGTTCCAGAATGATTCGCGGATGAGGTTTTCAACCGCGCCGTGATCCGCTTCCCGCTCCGGGCGAATGATGGATTCCATATTGTTTTCTCCTTCCAGATCCAGCCGCATGAGCACCAGCGGCTGCCAGCCGCTCGCGCGGGAGCGGAAGCCCTTTGGATTTCTGCCGTACTCCACGAAGCCTACGCTTTCATAGAGCTTGAGGGCGCTCTCGTTTTCCGCCACGGCCTCGAGCTCCAGCTGCGTATATCCCGCGGCGCGGGCGCATTCGATGCACGCCTCCGTCAGCGCGCGGCCGACGCCAAGGCCCCAGTACGCCTTATCGACGCTGATGCCGAAGCCCGCGCGGTGGCGTACCTTCTCCGCCGTACCGACGCGAAAGACGCCCGCCGAGCCGATGAGCGTTCCGTCCAGCTCCGCGAGGATCTCAATCTCGTTTTCGCTCTCGGCTTTTTCTTTCAGAAACTGCGTCTCCTGCTCGGCGGTGAAGGTGACCTCGTCCGGGTAGGAGAGCAGATAATCCGTCTGCGCATGGGTTAAGAGAAAGAGCTCCAGCAGCGCCTGCCCGTCGGACTCCGCGCCGCTTCGCAGGGTGCAGACCCTGCCGTCCTTGAGTTGGATGGTTTTCTGATATTTCATTCTGTTCTCCCTTCATCATCGTCATCCTCTTTCTGCATGGAGGAGCCGACGACGAGCCCGAGCAGCATGCCGAGCGAAAGCCCGAGACCGATGTCCCGGTGCAGCGCCGTCGAGATCGCGGCGCCGATGCACATGCCGAGCGCCATGCCCTCGGCGCCGTAGTCGTCTTTCTTTTCCCGATGGTCTTTTTTGCCCTTTTTCCGCATTGCCTCCCGCACGAAAAATACGGCGAGCACCACGCCCATGACGATCCACGGCAGGGCCGCGCGGATAAACTCGAAAAAGCTGTTCATTTCATCGTTCTCCTTATATTTCTCTCAGCGGTGGATATACATTCTCGACTGTTCCGGCTCGCCGTCGCCCTGCGCCATGCAGAGAAACTCCCAGCCGTATCGCTCGTAAAACCCGGTGTGATCGGTGAGCAGATACACCGGCGAGACGCCCCCTGCACGCAGATCCTCCACCGCTATATTCAGCAGCCGTCCGGCGACGCCCCGTCCGCGATGGTCTTCCTCTGTATACACCGCGCAGATGTTCGGCGTCAGGTCCCTGCGGTCATGAAAGTCGTTTTCAATCACGCCGAGACCGCCGACGATCCGCTCGCCGTCGAGACACAGATACCAGCCGTATTCCGTCTCCCGGTTCAGATACGCCGTCATGCACGCGAGGTAGGCCTCCTCCGGGACGCGCCATTTGGCGTGGAACCACCGCGCCGCCGGCTCCAGCTGCTCCGGGCAGTCACGCAGGGTGATGAAGCGATACGTTCCCGGTTGATTGCGGCTGTTCATCGTTGACTCCCTCAAATCATCATTTTTATATCGATAAATTGCATCAAAACAGAACTGTAGGGGCGACCTGCGTGTCGCCCGCGCAGGTCGAGGCGATTTCATTGCCAATCCCGGGCGAATTCGCACCGCGGTCACCGTAGGGGGCGACGACCTCGGCGTCCCTTTTTGCCGGATCACCGCCGATGTCCGCGGCGCGATGTGGGCATCGCGCCCTACGGGAATGCCTCGTCGTAGGGGTCGGCGTCCTCGACGACCCAGCGGGATGCGCCGATTTCATTGCCGAGCTTGGGCGAATTCGCACCGCGGTCATTGTAGGCGGGTTTCTTGCGCCCGCCTGCTGAATTTTGCTTCCGGTAAACGGCGGGCGCAAGCGACCCGCCCTACGGCGTCTGAATGAATGCACGCGCAGTTTGCGGACGATCAAAGATCGCCCCTACCGTATTGCTGCAGAAGTGATTTCATTTTGAAGGTTTTCCAGAAATCTGCCCGCATGCGCCCCATCCAACTGCGTGTGATGGAACTGGAAAGAGACAAAGAGCTCATAATCCGCTTTGCCGGTCTCCCGGATGGGATCCATCGTCAGTTTTTTCCGTCTCCATGTCGTCCTCAGTTTTCTGAATCAAATCGAATGCTCTGCTGTTCCGCGTC
>CAMJHX010000167.1 GCA_946405655.1 uncultured Clostridia bacterium | reverse complement strand
AGTGCGTGCCGCGCATCGAGCCGGCGTATATCGACACGGTCTATTTCGGCGGCGGTACGCCGAGCTATTACGGCGCGCGCCGCATCGCGCAGGTGCTCGATGAGATCAAAAGCTCCGGGCTCCTCATGCGAAACGCCGAGATCACCGTCGAGGCGAATCCCGACAGCCTCACCCGGGGCGAGGCGCGCATCCTGCGCCGGGCGGGCGTCAACCGCCTGAGCATCGGCATGCAGTCGGCGAACAACGACATCCTCAAGATGATCGGCCGGCGCCACAACTTCAAGCAGGTGGAGATGGCCGTGCGCCACGCGCGCATGGAGGGGTTCGACAATGTGAGCCTCGACCTCATCTACGGTCTGCCGAGCCAGAGCGCCGGCGACTGGGCGGAGAGCCTCGCCCGCGCGCTGGAGCTCCATCCGGAGCACCTGAGCTGCTACGGCCTCAAGCTCGAGCCGGGTACGCCCATGTATGAGCTCAAGGATTCGCCCCTGATCCCGGATGATGATCTGCAGGCGGATATGTATCTCGCCGCGGTCGAAACGCTCGCGCGCTATAACTATCATCAGTATGAGATCTCCAATTTCTGCATCCCCGGCTACGAATCCCGCCACAACTTCAAGTACTGGCGGCTGGACGATTATCTCGGCTTCGGCCCGGGGGCGCACTCCTGCGTCGGGCGCGTGCGATACAGCTACGTCCGCGATTTGGAGGCATACATTCAGGGCGTCCTGCACAGCGGCAATATGATCGACGAGTATGAGCAGATCGGCGACTTTGAGCGCGGCTCGGAATACCTCATGCTCGGCATGCGCACCGTGTGGGGCATTACCAAAGAAGAATACCAGCATTTTTATCATAACTCCTTCGACGAGCTGCAGCGCACGCTCGAGGAGTTTAGCGACAGCGGCTGGACGGTGGAGGAGAAGGGCCGCTGGCACTTCACGCCCGAGGGCTTTCTCCTCTCCAACCAGCTCATCGGCAAGCTGCTCGAGGCGCAGACCGCGCGCCGCGCCGAGCAGACGCCGTGGATCAAGCCCGAGGTGGAGCGCCAGCCCCGCCAGACGCTTCCGGAAAAACGAAAAACCATCGAAGAGCTCATGCAGAAAGAGCAGGGATGATGCACTATGAATAACGAAAATGAAAACATCATGAACGACGGCGGAACTCCGAAGTCGGAGGAAATGGATTTCATCGCTGCCAGCAAGGAGGCGCGCCGTGTGGTCGGAAAGGACGACGGCGAGCGGGAAAACCGCTCTGCCGGCACGCGCAGCCGCGGCCCCTCCGGGCGCGCGCAGGGTCTCTACGGCCTCAAAAGCAAGCCCGCCGTCCGCGAGGAGGATCTCGCGTCCCTTCTCAAGAAGGACGCCGCCCCCGCGGAGTCGGAGCTGCTCCGCGCGCTGACGGTGGACGCCGAGCCCGAGGAGCAGACGGTCTCCGCGCTCGATATGGCGTCGTATCTGGTCTCCAGCGACGAGTCGGAGAGCGACTCTGCCGCCGAGCTGACCGAGGCGATTCTGAACCGCACGCTGGACGAGGAGAACCCGTCCGAGCAGGCGCTCTTTGACCAGCTGGACGCGCAGCTGGAGGAGCCCGCCTTCGAGGAAGCCCCGCTTCCGGAAGCGGAGCCGGAAGTGCCTGAGTCCTTCGAGTCCGCGTTCATTGAGACGCCCGCCGAGCCGGCGGAGGTCGATGACGATGACGCTGACTACGCCGACTATGACGATGAGGAGCCCCCGCGCCGCAAAAGACGCGGCGGCCTGATCGCCGCGGTCATCGCGGCACTGCTGTGCGTCGGCGTGCTCGGCAGCGCCTTTGCCGTTTCCCGCCGCAGCACGATCTTCCCCCGCGTCGCCATCCACGGAGAGAACGTCTCCGCCATGACGGTGGACGAGGCGGCGGAGGTCGTCAGAAAGTCCGGCTGGGACGGCCCCGACGCCGTCGTGCTCAAGGCGGAGCTTCCCGCGAGCGTCGATCTCGAGGTGAAGGCCGAGGACGTCGGCTGGACTGCCACGGCGCAGGAGGCGGCGCAGGCTGCCTATGACTACGGGCGCGACGGGAATCTCTTCACGAATTTCGTCAACTATGTCCGTACCTCCTTCGTCGGCCATGAGATCGCGGACGATCTGACCGGCGATACCGACGCCGCCGCGCTCAAGGCGGAGGTCAGGAAGGCGGTCGAGAAGGCGAACGACGCCATGACCGAGGGCAATATGGAGGTCGACACCGAGCACAAGGTCCTGCGCATGGTCAAGGGCGGCGATCTGCTCATGGTCGAAACCGACGAGGTCTACAACCGCGTGCTCGAGGCGCTCGAGAAGGGCGACCATGAGATCAGCTGCATCAAGCAGCTCAATGAGGACGACGAGGTCGAGGATGTGGATCTCGAAAAGCTGCACGATGAGATCTGCGGCGAGCCGGAAAACGCCAGCTACGACACCGAGAAGAAGGAGATCGTCGAGGGCAAGCCCGGCATCGAGTTCGACGTCAAGGAGGCCGAGCGCCTCTGGAAGGAAGCCAAGGTCGGCGATCTCGTGGAGATCCCGATCGAGGTGACCGAGCCCGAGTTCAAGAAGGAAAACGTCACGGAGCTCTTTGCCGATAAGCTTGCGAGCAAGACCACGTCCCTCTCCGGCAGCTCCGCCAACCGCATCAACAACATCACGCTCGCCGCCTCGAAGATCAACGGCGTCGTTCTCGAGCCGGGTCAGAGCTTCTCCTATAACAACACGGTCGGCCAGCGCACCACCGCGCGCGGCTTCCGCGAGGCGGGCGCCTACGTCAACGGACAGGTCGTCAATGAGGTCGGCGGCGGCATCTGCCAGGTGTCCTCCACGCTGTATTACTGCACACTCTATTCCAACCTCAAGATCACGGCCCGCACCAACCACTATTTCCCCGTGGGCTACATTGAGTCCGGTCTGGACGCGACGGTCAGCTGGGGCGCGCCCGACTTCCGCTTTGAAAACAACCGCACCTTCCCCGTGAAGATCGTCGCCTATGTGTCCGGCGGCAGCGTCACGGTGGAGATCTGGGGCACGAACGTGGACGGCTCCACCGTCAAGATGGATTCCACCTCCAGCGGCATGACCACCACGACCTACCGCAATGTCTATGACAAGAACGGCAACCTGCTCACGCGCACACAGGAGGCAGTGAGCGTCTACCACAGCCACAATGAAACCCCGGCCAACACGCCCACGCCGGTCACCACGCCGACCCCCGTGCAGCCGACGCCGCCTCCCGTGCAGCCGACGCCGACGCCGGTCGAACCCACGCCGACGCCCGTCGAGCCCACGCCGGACGTTCCGGTCGAGCCCGACGTGCCCCCCGAGGGCGGAGAATAACCCACATTCAGAAATCATGTCCCCGCGCCCCATTCGGCGCGGGGGAGAGATAGGAGACGAAGCACATGAGCAAAGATACGTTCTATATTACCACACCCATTTACTACCCCTCCGACAAGCTCCACATCGGCCACACCTACTGCACCGTGGCTACCGACTCCTTCGCGCGCTATAAGCGTCTGCGCGGCTATGACGTCATGTTCCTCACCGGCACGGACGAGCACGGCCAGAAGATCGAGGAGAAGGCAAAGGAAGCCGGCGTCACGCCGCAGCAGTTTGTCGACAACATCGTCGAGGGCGAGGGCGGCATTCTGGATCTGTGGAAGCTGATGAACATCTCCAACGACCGCTTCATCCG
>CAMJHX010000166.1 GCA_946405655.1 uncultured Clostridia bacterium | reverse complement strand
GAAAGAAACGGGGTTCGGCAGGCCGCCGGCGAAGGAGATAATGTCAGGAGAGGCAGCAGCGGCGAGGATGCTCGCGGTAAATTCACCCTGAAAATCGGGCTTGGTGATCTTTTTGGACAGCTTGAGTTCCATTTTTATGCTCCTTTACGTTTTATTGGCAGATATTGCTCTTCATTGTAGTAGCGTTTTAAATGGATGTCAATTATGAAAAAACCAACTTTTTGTCTGATTCCAAAAGGACTTTTCGTCATTTTACCCACAGAGGGTCAAAATCGCGGAAAGTGTTGACACTGCAAGGTTTTATAAGATATAATACATGAGTTTGAAATCGCATGGACAAGAGGTTTGCTATGGATACAAAATGGGAAATTCAGCGGCGGCGCACGTTCGCCATCATTTCGCACCCGGACGCGGGCAAGACGACGCTGACGGAAAAGTTTCTGCTCTACGGCGGGGCGATCCAGCTGGCCGGCTCGGTCAAGGGCAAGGCCACCGCGCGCCACGCGGTCTCCGACTGGATGGAGCTGGAGAAGCAGCGCGGCATTTCGATCACGTCCTCCGTGATGCAGTTTGAGTATGACGGCTACTGCATCAACATCCTCGACACGCCGGGTCACCAGGACTTCTCCGAGGATACCTACCGCACGCTGATGGCGGCGGACAGCGCCGTGATGGTCATCGACGCGGCCAAGGGCATCGAGCCGCAGACGAGAAAGCTCTTCAAGGTCTGCGCGATGCGGCACATCCCGATCTTCACCTTCATCAACAAGCTCGACCGCGAGGCGAGAGACCCGTTTGAGCTGATGGAGGAGCTGGAAAAGGAATTCGGCATCGGCACCTACCCGGTGAACTGGCCGATCGGCTGCGGACACGACTTCAAGGGCGTGTTTGACCGCGACGAGCGCGAGGTGCTGGTGTTTCAGGAGCATCACCGCGGGCAGGACAAGATCCGTGCCGTGGAATGCGAGCTGACGGACACGGAGGTGCTCGACGGGCTGATCGGAGAGCGCATGCGCGAAAAGCTGGTGGAGGACATTGAGCTGCTCGACGGCGCGAGCTATGAGTTCGATCTCGACGCGGTGCAGGCGGGCGAGCTGAGCCCGGTGTTCTTCGGCTCGGCGCTGACGAACTTCGGCGTGGAGCGCTTTCTGCAGAACTTCCTGAAGATGACGACGCCGCCCCTCCCCCGCGAGACGGCGGAGGAGACGGTCGATCCCTTCAGCGAGGAGTTTTCCGCCTTCGTGTTCAAGATCCAGGCGAACATGAACAAGGCGCACCGCGACCGCATCGCCTTCATGCGCATCTGCTCGGGCGTGTTTCAGCGCGACAAGGAGTATTTCCACATGCAGGGCGGCAAGGCGATCAAGCTCGCGCAGCCGCAGCAGATGATGGCGCAGGAGCGCGCGATCATCAACGAGGCCTTCGCGGGCGACATCATCGGCGTGTTCGACCCCGGCATCTTCTCGATCGGCGACACGGTGTGCTCGGCGAAAAAGAAGGTGCGCTTCGAGGGCATCCCGACCTTCGCGCCGGAGCATTTCTCCGTCATCTCGCAGGTGGACACGATGAAGCGCAAGCAGTTTTCCAAGGGCGTGACGCAGATCGCGCAGGAGGGCGCCATCCAGATGTTCCACTCCCCGAACTCCGGCATGGAGGAGGTCATCGTGGGCGCGGTCGGCGTGCTGCAGTTTGAGGTGCTGGAATACCGGCTGCGGAACGAATACAACGTGGACATTCGCCGCCGCGATCTGAGCTACTCCTACATCCGTTGGATCGACGAGACGCCGAAAAAGCCGGATGAGCTGAACCTCGCGAGCGACACGCGCTGGGTGCAGGATTTCCAGGGGCGCGATCTGCTGCTGTTCAACAACGAGTGGTCCATTCGCTGGGCGGAGCAGAAGAACGAAGGCTTAAAACTCAGCGAATTTAGCAGAAACTGGTAAAAGCGTACAAAGAGACGGCTTCTGTTTGGAAACCGTCTCTTTTTTCGATCTTGATCCAAAACCAAACACATTTTTCCTTTACCGAATCATTCGGAAAATATCGCAAACTTTTTTTCGATCAAACGCATTTCTCCCATTTGTTCAAAATTTCAAAGGAATTCTTATACACTTCCCGAATGGATTTTTTTGTAATTCTATGCTATCATAAAAACGTCCTTGAGGGACGGAAATTTTGAAAGGAGGACGCAACACATGCTGTTCGATCTGGTTTGGAACGGATTCAAGTATTCTGTTGTTTGGCCCGCCATTCTGGCTCTGAAGCCCTTCATGCCTTGGTAATCAAATGACAAAATATTGGGAGCGGTCATTGTGACCGCTCCCCTTCCTATTTTAAAGTTCATTCGACCTCGACGACGCCGTTTTCCTTGACCGTGATCGTCATGCCGGTCCGGGCGTAATCGAGAAAGTCCTGCCCCAGCCGGTCGACGACGGGCATGCTCGCCTCCGTCCAGACCTCGCCGAGGATCGCGCCTGCGGCGGCGAGGGAATCGATGCTCTCGGAAAAGAGCATGCACGCCGGCTGCACGCCGCGCTGACAGGCGACATAGAGCACCATGCCGCCGGTGGTGGAGCCGATCGTCATCGGCAGGCAGAGCGCCTTGCCGAGCATGGATTTTTTATAGAGATCGGGGTTGCCCTGGTCGCCGCACTTGACCTTCTTATCGCCGAACTGGACGGCCATCTGGTAGGAGGCGAGGGTGTTGAAGCCGCCGCGGGAGACGAGCGCCTCCGCCGTGCACGTGCCGGGAACGACGACGCGGCCCTGAAAGGTCTTTTTCATTTGGCTCCCTCCTTCTTCGTGGTGATGATATCCAGAATCTCCGGCTCGGTATAATACCGCGCGCTGGTGTAGGTGCGCAGCTTATTCGAGGACGTGATGACCGCCTTCTTTTTGCAGAGGGGGTTGTTCATATACATGAGCGGGCAGATATAGCTCAGCACGACGCCGGTGCGCCTGAGCTGCTTTGCGCGCTTCGTTTTCTGGAACGCCTTGATGACGCCGGTGGAGGCGGTGAAAACGGTTTTGACCGTGACCCTCTTGAGGCCGTTTGCCTTGAGCGCCGCGGTGACGTTGTCCGTCCAGTCCTCGAGCTGGCGGAGCGTCATGTGCGGGCAGCCGACGAAGCAGAGCTCCGGCTCGGCGTCCGGGTTCTTCCAGACGACGGGGTAATTGTCCTTGACGCGCTGGAGCTCGGCGTCGTCGATGACATAGACCTGCGCGTTCTCTCGAATGAGGCTCTCTCCCTGCTGCTTTGCCTCGGGCGTGAGGTTTTCGATGTGATAGAGACCGACCGCGCCGTTGGAGGCGCAGGCGGCGCCGAAGTCCTTGAGATAGGTGGTCGCGGCCTCGTTGAGCTCCGTGCCGAGCCAGCGGTCGAGACCCTTCACATACGGCACGTCCTCCATGACCTTCATGCCGATGGCGGAGCCCAAAAGCTGCGCCTCGGGCTTCTTTGTGCAGCGCACCTCGATAATCCAGTCCGCCCGGCGTCCATCGTCCGTCAGAAGGCCGAACTCCGGCACGAAGCCCGCGACGGAGCCCATGAGCTCGATGATGCCGGAATTGCGGTTGCACCGCGCACCGAGGACAGAGTTGGCATAGATGACGGCGGAGCTCTCCGCCCAGGAGAGCACATCGCCCTGCTTCGGGACGTTGCCGACCTGCGGGAGATAGCTGGTGCAGGTGTAGCTGTCCTCATCGA
>CAMJHX010000165.1 GCA_946405655.1 uncultured Clostridia bacterium | reverse complement strand
CCTTCCCCACCAAGGCGCACTGGCTCGGCACCGACCGCAACGGCATGGACATGCTGACCCGTCTGATGTACGGCGGCCGCGTCTCCCTGATCATCGGCTTCATCGTCGTCATCATCGAGACCGTGCTCGGCGTCATCATGGGCGGCATCTCCGGCTACTTCGGCGGCTGGGTCGACAACCTCATCATGCGTATCGTCGACATTCTCTACTGCATCCCGTCGATGCCGATCATCATTATCCTAGGCGCGGCAATGGACGCGGCGAACGTCGATCCGAAGATCCGAATGCTCTATCTGATGCTGATTCTCGGCATCCTCGGCTGGCCGAGCATCGCGCGCCTCGTGCGCGGTCAGATCCTCTCCCTGCGCGAGCAGGAGTTCATGACCGCGACTGAGTCCTGCGGCATCAGCGTGCCGAAGCGCATCTTCAAGCACCTGCTTCCGAACGTCATTCCCCAGCTGATCGTCGTGATGACGATGGGCCTCGGCTCCACGATCATCACGGAGGCGACGCTCTCCTTCCTCGGACTCGGCGTGCGCTTCCCGTTCGCCTCCTGGGGCAACATCATCAACGACGTCAACGACACGTTCGTGCTGACAAACTACTGGTTCATCTGGATCCCGGCGGGCGTTCTGCTGCTGATCACCGTGCTCGCGTTCAACATCGTGGGCGACGGTCTGCGCGACGCCTTCGACCCGAAGATGAAGCGTTAAAGGAGGCAGAAGCATGGCAAAGAAGAAAAATGACGGCTATCTGTCCGCAAAGGAATCCAGACGGATCTCCAAGGAAAACCGCAAAATCACTGCGGAATATGAAAAGAAATACAAGAGAAAGAACGTGCCGGAGTCGGAGTATCTGACGACGATGAAGGACCCCGCCAACGCCCTCGAGGTCGACGGGCTGCGCACCTACTTCTTCACCGACATCGGCACGAGCAAGGCGGTCGACGGCGTCAGCTTTGACGTGCCGCAGGGCAAGACCGTCGGCGTCGTGGGCGAGAGCGGCTGCGGCAAGAGCGTGACGAGCCTTTCGATCATGCAGCTGCTGCAGCGCCCGGTCGGTCAGATCGTGGACGGCGCGATTCGCCTGAACCTCGGCGACAAGGCCTACGACATTACGAAGACCCCGCTGAACGTGATGCAGACGCTGCGCGGCAACTTCATGTCGATGATCTTCCAGGAGCCGATGACGAGTCTGAACCCCGTGTTCCGCATCGGCGACCAGATCGAAGAGGTGCTGATGCTGCACCGCGAGAACAAGGACGAGAAGGCCATCAAGGCGCGCACAATTGAGCTCTTGGAGATGGTCGGCATCGCAAACAGCGAGGGCGTCTACAAGATGTTCCCGCACGAGCTCTCCGGCGGCATGCGCCAGCGCGTGATGATCGCGATGGCCCTCGCCTGCGACCCGAAGCTGATCATCGCGGACGAGCCGACGACGGCGCTGGACGTGACGATCCAGGCGCAGATCCTCGATCTGCTGCGCAATCTGAAGGACAAGATCAACTCCTCCATCATGCTCATCACGCACGACCTCGGCGTCATCGCCGAGATGGCGGACTACGTCGTCGTCATGTACGCCGGCCGCGTGGTGGAAAAGGGCACGGCGAGAGAGATCTTCGAGCATCCCTCCCACCCCTACACGATCGGCCTCATGGCCTCGAAGCCCGTGGTCGGCAAGCATGTGGAGAAGCTCTACTCCATCCCCGGCAAGGTGCCGAACCCGATCAACATGCCGAATTACTGCTACTTCAAGGACCGCTGCGAGATGTGCGTGGGTCCGTGCGACGGAGAGTATCCGCCGATGGTGCAGCTGAGCGAGACGCATTTCGTCAGCTGCTACCGCTATACCGACGGAAAGGGGGAAGAGAAGCATGGCTGAGAAAATCGTGAACGATTTCACTCCCATTGAGCCCGATCCGCAGTATATCCTGCAGGTCAACGCGCTGAAGAAATACTTCCCCATCAAGGGCGGCTTCTTCGGCAACACGACCGGCTACGTTAAGGCCGTCGACGGCGTCACGTTCAACATCAAGCGCGGCACGACGATGGGGCTCGTGGGCGAGTCCGGCTGCGGCAAGACCACGACCGGCCGCACGATCCTGCGTCTGTCCGGCGAGAAGACCGGCGGTCAGGTGCTCTTTGAGGGCAAGGAGGTCTACGACCTCAACCACAAGGAAATGCACGATCTGCGCACGAAGATGCAGATCATCTTCCAGGACCCGTTCAGCTCGCTGAGCCCGCGTATGCCGGTCGGCGAGATCATCGGCGAGGCGGTGCGCGAGCACAACCTCGTGCCGAAGAACGAGTACAACGACTATATCGACCGCATCATGGACAGCTGCGGCCTGCAGTCCTTCCACAAGGACCGCTATCCGCATGAGTTCTCCGGCGGTCAGCGGCAGAGAATCTGCATCGCCCGCGCCCTCGCGCTCAACCCCGAAT
The DNA here is from genome assembly GCA_946405655.1 of uncultured Clostridia bacterium. Classification (GTDB taxonomy): domain Bacteria; phylum Bacillota; class Clostridia; order Oscillospirales; family Oscillospiraceae; genus CAG-103. The sequence continues at coordinate 1,281 of CAMJHX010000165.1, read as the reverse complement.
TCGTCGTCTGCGACGAGCCGGTCTCCGCGCTGGACGTGTCGATTCAGGCGCAGATCATCAACCTGCTCAACGACCTGCAGAACGAATTCAAGCTGACCTACCTCTTCATCAGCCACGACCTGTCCGTCGTCGAGCACATCTCCGACACGGTCGGCGTCATGTATCTCGGCCATCTGGTCGAGTACGGCGAGACGAAGGACATCTTCGACCATCCGCTGCACCCCTACACCGAGGCGCTGTTCTCCGCCATCCCGGTGCCGGATCCGACGGCGAAGATGAACCGCATCGTGCTCGAGGGCTCCATCCCCTCCCCGGCGAACCCGCCGAAGGGCTGCCCGTTCCACACCCGCTGCAAGCGCTGCATGGCGCAGTGCAAGGAGGTCAAGCCGGAGCAGAAGGAGATCGAACCCGGACATTACGTTGTGTGTCACCTCTACGACTGACCATGAAAAAAGATCGTAAATTTGACGACGATGACGGCCGGACGATCGTGGACATGAGCGAGGTCGATCCGATGCCGGTGCTGCTGCCGCGGTTTCGCCGGCGGAAGGACGAGGCGCCCTCCGAGCACGAGATGAGCAAGGAGGACCGCCGCGCGGTCATGCTCGGCGCCATCGGCGCGGTGCTGCTGATCGGCGGCGTGTTCATCGTCGCCGGCGCCATCGTGATCTTCCTGATGACGAAGATCTGGTCATAACCAAAAATCGCGAATGCCCCGACGGGCGTTCGCGATTTTTCTATTGCGAAATCTGATTCTTGGTGTATACTGGAACTGTATAGACACCAATTACTTATGAGAGAAGGGTTACTTATGTTGAAAGTGGATCTCTCCGGCGCGAAATCGTTTTTTGACGCCGCCGGACCGGACTATGCCGCTGCTGCCGCCGCCCACCGCACGCTCACTGAGGGCACCGGCCTCGGCGCGGACTTTACCGGATGGCTGGGTCTGCCCCAGCGCGTGAAGAACGAGGAGCTCAAGCAGATCATCTCCGCCGCGAACCGCATCCGCGGCCGCAGCGAGGTGCTCGTCGTGATCGGCATCGGCGGCTCCTATCTCGGCGCAAAGGGCGCGATCGAGCTGCTGCGTCCCCGCCCGCAGGCGGGCGACCCGAAGATCATCTTCGCGGGCAACTCCATGTCCCCCGACGCCCTGCAGGGCCTGCTCGAGGAGCTGGGCGAGAAGGATTTTGAGATCAACGTCATCTCCAAGTCCGGCACGACGCTCGAGCCCGCCCTCGCCTTCCGCATGTTCCGCGGCCTGCTCGAGGCCAAGTACGGCGC
>CAMJHX010000164.1 GCA_946405655.1 uncultured Clostridia bacterium | reverse complement strand
CGGTGCTCCCGCTCGCGGGCGACCGGAGCATGCACATCATGCGCGCCGAGGTGCCGGGCCCCGTCGTGGGCAAGGTCGTGCCGAAGGCGCGGCAGACCGCCCGCATTCTCTATATCATCTATTTCGTCCTCACCGTCATCGAGACCGTGATGCTCGTCTGCGGCGGGATGCCGTTTTTCGATGCGCTGCTGCACTCCTTCGCCACCGCCGGCACGGGCGGCTTTTCGACGAAGGCGCTCAGCATCGGCGCCTACCACAGCGTGTATATCGAGATGGTCACGGGCACGTTCATGCTGCTCTTCGGCGTGAACCTGAGCCTCTATTTTCTCATCCTCGTCGGCTCCTGGCGGGACGCGGTGAAAAACGAGGAGCTCAGATGGTATCTCGGCATCGTGGCCTTCGCGGTGGTAACCATCGCGGCGAACCTCACGCGCGTCTACGGCTCGTTCGGCGAGGCGCTGCGCTATGCCTATTTTCAGGTCGCCTCCGTCATCACCACGACGGGCTTTTCCACGGCGGACTTCGCCCAGTGGCCGAGCTATTCTCAGGCGATGCTGGTGCTCCTCATGTTCGTCGGCGGCTGCGCGGGCAGCACCGCGGGCGCACTGAAGGTCTCGCGCGTCGCCATTTTGTGCAAGGACGCGCTCACGGAGCTGCGACGCATGCTCCGGCCCCGCAGCGTCGTGCAGGTGCGCTTTGAGGGCAAGACCGTCCAGACCGGCACGCTCCGCGCCGTGCAGGGGTTCTTCTTCGCCTATATCCTCCTGCTCCTCGCGGGCACGCTGATCGTGAGTCTCGACAATGTGGATTTTACCACGAGCTTCACCGCCACGCTCGCCTGCCTCTCCAACGTCGGCCCCGGCCTCGGCCCGGTCGGTCCGATGGGCGGCTTCGGCTTCTTCTCTCCGGGCGTGAAGGTCGCGCTGATCTTCGAAATGCTGCTCGGCAGACTGGAGCTCTATCCGATCCTGCTGCTCTTCCTCCCGGCCACATGGCGGGCAAAATAAGAAATGGAGAAACGTATGAAAAAAGTGGTTGTCATTACCGGCGGCACCTCGGGCATCGGGCTTGAGACCGCGAAGGCTCTGGTCCGGCAGGGCTGCACCGTCTACGAATTAAGCCGGCGCGATGCGGGCGCGGATTCCCGCATCCACCATCTGCAGGCGGACGTTACGGACGAGGCGCAGTGCCAGGCGGCCGTGGACGAGATCGTCCGGCGCGAGGGGCGCATCGACGTGCTCGTCAATAACGCCGGCTTCGGCATCTCCGGCGCGATCGAGTTTACCGATACCGCGGAGGCGCAGCGCCAGTTCGACGTGAATTTCTTCGGCATGGTGCGCATGAACAAGGCGGTCATCCCCGTCATGAGAGCGCAGGGCGGCGGGCGCATCATCAGCATGTCCAGCGTCGCGGCGCCGATCGCGATCCCGTTTCAGGCGTACTATTCCGCGTCCAAGGCGGCGGTGCGCACCTATATGCTCGCGCTCGCGAGCGAGGTCGCGCCCTTCGGCATCGAGACCTGCGCGATCATGCCCGGCGATATCGCCACGGGCTTTACCGCCGCGCGCGCGAAAAACCCCGCGGGCGACGAGGTGTATGAGGGACGCATCTCCCGCTCCGTCGCCGTCATGGAGCACGACGAAATGAACGGCATCACCGCCGAGCGCGCGGGCGCGTTCGTGGCGAAGAAGGCGATGCAGCGCCGCGTTCCGCCGCTGTGCACCCTCGGCGGGAAATACAAGGTCTTCGTCTTCCTCACGCGCCTGCTCCCGACGAGGCTGATGGTGTACATCGTCGGAAAGATCTACGCGAGCTGAAAAGAGAATTACACGGGAGGGGATCGCCCCCTCTCGTTTTTTGCTGTGCACCTACAGTTCTCTTTTCCCTCTTCTTTTTCTTTCTGGCTCTTGTATTTTTCCCCGATTCCGTGTAATCTAATATGGTAACGATGACCCACCATTCCGGAAAGGAGACGAGGTATGCAGCTTCTGCTTTTGATCGCGCTTGGTCCCGCCATTGCGCTGGCGGTCTATATCTACCGGAAGGACGGCGTGGAGCATGAGCCGGTGAATCTGCTGCTGCGTCTCGCCGGGTTCGGCGCGCTCAGCTGTGTGCCCGCCGCGCTCGCGGAGATGGCGCTCGGCTCGGTGATCCATTCCTTCGTGCCGCAGGAGAGCTATCTCGGCGCGTTTCTGGACGCCTTCGTCGTCGCGGCGCTGTGCGAGGAGTGCTGCAAGTTCTTCTTCCTCAACCGCCAGACGTGGCGCCATCCCGCCTTCGACTATCAGTTCGACGGCATTGTCTACGCCGTCACGGTCTCGCTCGGCTTCGCCGCGCTGGAGAACGTGGAGTACGTCCTGCAGTACGGCCTCGGCACCGGCCTGCTCCGCGCCGTCACGAGCGTGCCGGGTCACGCGGTGTTCGGCGTCTTCATGGGGTATTATTACGGCTTTGCCAAGCTTGCCCAGTATGAGGGCGATCAAAACCGCGAGCAGCATTATAAAAAGCTCGCCGTCATCGTGCCGCTGCTGCTGCACGGGACGTACGATTTCTTCGCCATGACGATGCAGTTTGACGGCCGCTTTACCGTCCTGTTCTTCGCCTTTCTCGCCGCGCTCTATCTCGTCGGCACCCGGCAGGTCAACCGCTCCGCGATGGAAGACCGCCGCGTGGAAGCGGATGTGCTGCAGCGGTTCAACCCCGATTTTCGCCCGCCGTGGCAGGAGTGACAGACCATGGAAGAAAAACAATATTCCTATCCGCTTGAGCTCGGCGTGAGCATGTTCTCCGGCCGCCATGCGCTGAAGGTGAGCGCCTATCAGGAGCTCTATATGCAGGCGGTGGAGCCGCATCTGCTGAACATCGGCATGGACGAGGCAAAGCTCATGGCGGAGCTCGACGTCGCGTGGGTGCTCATCGCGCTCACGATGGAGCCCAAGCGCCCGATCCGCCCCGGCGACCGGCTGCACGCCAAGACATGGAACAGCACCGAGAAGGTGCGGCTCCTGTTTCGCCGCGAGATCGCGTTTTATGACGAAAACGACGAGATCGTTTTGACGGGCGCGACGTTCTCCGCCCTGCTCGATCTGAAGACGCGCCGCGTCTGCACGGATCGCGAGCTCATCGCGCGCTTCAATCTCCCTGCCGGGGAGATGCTCGTGGACGCCTCCGACCGCCTGCGCATGAAAACGCCGCTCACAGAGCCGGTCGAAATTCTGACCGCCCGCCCCAGCTGGGAGGACGCGGTCGGCCACGTGAACAATTTCCGCTACGGCGAGATGGTTTATGACGCGCTCAGCGACGCGCAGCGCGAGAACATGGAACACCTCGCGCGGCTGGAGCTCTATTTCGTCAGCGAGACGAAGCCGGGCGATACGCTCACGCTCCACCGCGTGGACGAGGACAGCGACGCGACCGTCACCGTCACGCTCCCGGAGCAGACCCGCCCCGCGTTCGCGGCGAAATTACGATTCCGCGCCAAATGAGAACCGTAGGGCGGCCACCCGTGGGCCGCCGCGGCGGGGCACAGGTCCCCGCCCTGCATTAGATATGAGAGACACCAAAGGAGAGAGAGAAATGAAGATCCGTTATTGTGGTTCCTTTGACGGCAAGGTGGCGAGCCTGCCGCCGGCGCAGCCGGTGGAGGGCGCCGTGCGCGTGGAGGAGCCGGGCAGACCGCGCGATCTCGTGCGCAAGACGAACATCGGCGCGGCGATCCTCTTCGGCGTGCTGCTCGTGC
>CAMJHX010000163.1 GCA_946405655.1 uncultured Clostridia bacterium | reverse complement strand
AGCAGCTCCTGCACGCGGTTCTCGCCGCAGGCGTCCACGCCCGCCGCCACCGCCTCGCGCACGCGCTCGGCGTCGTTCATCTTCGTCGCCGCCACGAGCAGCACGTCCTCGGGACGCCTGCCGCTCCGGATTGCGGCTTCGTTCACTCTCCGCCGCACCGCGGCGACGTTTTCGGTAATCTGGCTCATCTGCTATGCTTCCCTTCGTATTCGGCGGCCCACAGGTGGCCGCCCTACGGTATTTCCGGCTGTAGGGCGGGGACCTGTGCCCCGCCGAACAGCAGCTAGTTCACGACATTGCCGTCCTTAAGATCCTTGCCGGAGATGATCAGCTCGTTGCCGGCGCGGAGGCTGCTGCCCTCGCTCCCGGCCTCGACGAGATAGAAGTCCTCGCCGGTGTAGAGAATGTCCACGAGCTTGCGCTCCATCTGCCCGGCGCTCACGGTGTAGACCACCGTCTTGCCGTCCTCCACGTGCACCGCCTTTTTCGGCACGCGCAGTCCGCTGTAGGAGCGGAAGACGACCTCCGCCTCCGCGAGGCGCAGGCTCAGCGTCTCGGCGAGCGAGGACGAGCAGCGAAACACCACCGCCACCTTTCCGGCGCGGTCCGTCGGGCTGATCGAGCGCACCGAGGCGCGCACGGTGCGGCTGCTGCGGTAGCCGAAGTCCAGACTCGTCACATCGCCGACGCGCAGCCGGTCGGAATCCTTTTCCGCCATCACTGCGGCATAGTACCAGGCGTGATTCGTCACGATCTTGCCGATCACATCGTCCGCCACGTCGCTGCCCTGCGTGCGCAGGTTCTCCACGCCCTCGGGCGTGATGCCGTCGAGCACGGCGGGGGTCAGCCCCTCAAAGCCGTCCGTCTCGGCGGAGAAGATGCCCGCTGCCGGGGCATAGAGATAATCCCGCTCGCTCAGCGAGCCGCGCAGCTCCTCCATTTCCTTGACGAGGGCGCCCAGCTCCTCCTCGCTGTTTTCGGCGGCGCTGCCGCGCAGCAGCGTCGAGAGCGTGGCGGCGGCGCTGTCGAGCTCGCCCGCGTCCTCCTGCATGGAGGCCTCGGAGAGCCGGTAAACCGCCGAGCGCAGCGCCGTCTCCTGCTCGGCATTGTCCGAGGCGGTGCTCAGGCGGGAGAGCAGAGAGCGCAGATAGTTGATCTCCGTCTCCACCTCACCCGCGCGGTGCGCCACGTCGAGGCTGCTCTGGTTCTGCACGGCCACGGCCACGGCGCTGTTCGCCGCAACCTCCTCGCCGTTTTCCGCCAGCAGGGAGACATAGGGCATGTCCGTCGAGAGGAGCTTCTCCGCACGCACGATCACGCCCGAGGTGTTGCCCGATTCGGTCACGGTGATGTAGGTCACGGGCTCTGTCTCATACCGCCCGGTCACCTGCCGCACCACGGGGATGGCGATGTACAGCGACAGCAGCACAACCAGAACCGCAGCCACAGCCTTGCCGAGGGTATCCCAGAGGTCTTTACGTATGCGCACTGTTCATCACCAGCTTTCAAGTTAGGAATTAGGAGTTAGGAGTTAGGAGTGAAGGGAAAGGAATCAAAATCGTCGGCGTCAGCCGACACCATAACTCCTAACTCCTAACTCCTCACTTCTCACTCAAGCTTCTGCCAGGCTTATGTTTTTCGCAGGCACAATCGTCGAGATCGCATGCTTGTAAATGACCTGCTGCTTGCCTTCGCTCTCCAGAAGCACCACGAAGCTGTCGAAGCCGCGGATCGTGCCGCGCATCTGAAAGCCGTTGACGAGAAACACCGTCACGCCCACGCGCTCCGTCCGCGCCCGATTGAGGAAGCCCTCCTGAAGATTCTGTGTCTTTTGCATATTGCGCTCCTTCCTCCCGGAGCGACACTATTTTTATATTTTAACATAAATTCCCGCTCCGTGAAATAGTGAATTTCTACAAATCCCGCCGATGAACGGCGGGACTTGTATCACGGACTATTCTATTCCACGGCTGCGCAGGAATGCTGTCGAATGCTGTATGGCCTCGTCCAGATCGGGCTCTGCGCCGAAGCGGTGCCACTCGATCTCTTTGTCCCGGCGGAACCACGTGAGCTGGCGCTTGGCGTAGCGGCGCGATTCCTGCTGGATGAGCGCGCGGGCCTCCGCCTCGGAGCAGTCCCCGCGCACGGCGGCGACGGCCTCCTTATAGCCGATCGCCTGCATGGAAGTGCAGCCCTCCGGCACACCGGAATCCAAAAGCGCGCGCACCTCGTCCATCAGCCCGCGCGCGAACATGTCGTCCACGCGGCGGTCGATCCGGTCGTAGAGGTCCTGCCGGTTTTCAAAATCCAGCGCGAGCTTCGCGGCCTCCCACCGCGGCGGGATCGCCTTCGTCTCCGCGTCGTGCTGCGTGATCGTCTTTCCCGTGAGGATGAAGACCTCCAGCGCGCGCACGATGCGCTTTTTGTCGCCGGGGTGGAGCTTTTCCGCCCGCTCGGGGTCGACCTTGCGCAGCTCGCCGAGGAGCCCCGCCGCGCCGATCTCGTCATAGCGCTCCGAGAGCTCCTGCCGCAGCGCCTCGTTCACCGGTCCGCCCGCGAAGGTGCGTCCGGAGAGGAGGGAGTCGATGTAAAGCCCCGTCCCGCCGACGATCACGGGCAGCTTTCCGCGCGCGAGAATGTCCTCCACGCACGCGGCCGCCGCCTCCACATACCGCGCGACCGACCAGTTTTCCTCCGGTTCCGCCACGTCGATCATGTGGTGCGGAATGCCCTGCATCTCCTCCGGCGTGGGCTTCGCCGTGCCGATCGTCATGCGGCGGTAGATCTGCATCGAATCCGCCGAGACGACCTCACCGTTGAATTTTTGACACAAAGCCACGCCTGTTGCCGTCTTTCCGGAGGCAGTCGGCCCGGCAATAACCACAATTTTCGCTGCCATAGGGCATATTTCTCCTTTTTGTCAAAAATAGGACTATGCAAATTATTAGAAAAGTGTTAGAATCCTCTCAACAACGAACTTTGAAGGAGAGATTCCCCTTGAACATTAAGATTTCCGCGGACAGCACCTGCGATCTGTCCCCCGCGCTGATTGCGCAGTACGGCATCGATATCACGCCGCTCTACATCGTGCGCGGCGAGGAGACGCTGCGCGACGGCATTGATATCGTCCCTGAGGAAATTTATGAATACGTGCGCAAAACCGGCCAGCTCTGCCATACCGCGGCAGTGAACGTCTCGGATTATACCACGTTTTTCAAAGCTCAGCTGGAGGATCACGACGCGATCATCCATTTTACGATCTCGAGCGACATGTCCGGCTGCTATCAGAACGCCTGCATCGCCGCGCAGGATTTCCCCGGCAGGGTCTTCCCGGTCGATTCGCGCAATCTCTCCACCGGCATCGGCCACCTTGTGCTCGACGCGGCGATCATGGCCGCCGAGGGGAAGATGACCGCGCAGGAGATCGCGGACGCGCTCAACGAGAAGAAATCGAAGCTCGACGTCAGCTTCGTGCTCGATACGCTGGAGTTTCTCAAGGCGGGCGGCCGCTGCAGCGCCGTCGCCGCCTTCGGCGCGAATCTGCTCGGCCTCAAGCCCTCCATCGAGGTGAAGGACGGCGGCATGGGCGTCGGCAAAAAGTACCGCGGCAACATCAACAAATGCTATGTGCAGTACATCAAGGACCGCCTCTCGAACCGGGATGATATCGACACCAAGCGCATCTTCATCACCGACTCCGGGCTCTCGGAGGCCGTGCGCGCCGAGCTCGAGGAGGTCGTGCGCAGCTGCCAGCCCTTCGAGGAAGTGCACCACACCCAGGCCGGCTGCACCGTCAGCCAGCACTGCGGCCCCGGCTGCATGGGGATTTTGTATTATCACAA
>CAMJHX010000162.1 GCA_946405655.1 uncultured Clostridia bacterium | reverse complement strand
CTTTTTGAGTTGTTGGGTTACGCAGCGGCTTTTTCCTTTTCCTTCTTGCCGGTGATGGCGTTCATCAGCATGGCGATGGCGCCGTCGCCCGTGACGTTGCAGGCGGTGCCGAAGGAGTCCTGCGCGATGTAGAGGGCGATCATCAGCGTGAGCATGTTCTGGTTGAAGCCGAGCATGCTCTCGAGGATGCCGAGCGCCGCCATGACCGCGCCGCCGGGCACGCCGGGGGCAGCGACCATCGTGATGCCGAGCATCAGGATGAAGGGCAGCATCTGGCCGAAGGTCACGTCCCAGCCGTTGAGCATCATGACGGCGATGGAGCAGCTCGTCAGGGTGATCGTGGAGCCGGAGAGGTGGATCGTGGCGCAGAGCGGAATGACGAAGTCAGCGATCTTGGCGAGGCAGCCGTTCTTCTTGGTGCACTCGAGGGTGACCGGGATCGTCGCGGCGGAGGACTGGGTGCCGATGGCGGTCATGTAGGCGGGAACCATGTTCTTGATGAGGCCGAACGGGTTCTTCTTCGACGCCGCGCCCGCGACGATGTACTGGAACACGATGATGCAGAGGTGCATGATGATGATCAGCACAAAGACCTTGGCAAACACGCTCATGATCTCGGCGACGGTGCCGGCGTAGGTCATGTTGGCAAAGATGCCGTAGATGTGGAAGGGCAGGAGGGGGATGAGAACCTTCGCCACGACGCCCTCAACGATGCGCTGGAACTCATGGAAGATCTTGCGCAGCGTCTCGGAATTGGTGGCGGCGATGCCGATGCCCAGGATGAAGGACGTGATCAGCGCGGTCATAACGCCCATGAGCGGGGGCATTTCCACGGTGAAGAGACCGGAGAGCATGGTGTCCTCGGCGTTCTGGGCGTTGTCCATCACGATGGAGCCGACCTTCAGGAAGCTCGGGAACACGGCGCTGTCGACGATGTAGGCGAAGCTGCCCGCGATGATGGTGGAGAGATAGGCGATGCCGGCGGTGATCGCGAGGGTCTTGCCGGCGCCCTGACCGAGATCGGCGATGCCGGGGGCGACGAAGCCGATGATGATCAGCGGGATGCAGAAGCCGAGGAAGTTGCCGAAGATGCTGTTGAAGGTGGCGCCGATCTGGATGATGATCGGGAGCTCCAGCTTCTTGGCGATGATGCCGACGATGATACCGAGCGCGATGGCGACGATCAGCTTCGGCAGCAGGCCAAGATTCACTTTTTTCTTGGTTTCAGCCATGGTAGTTGTGCCTTCCGTCCTCTGAGCGGAAGGTACCTCCTTTTCTCTTTTTCTTGGTCTTTCCGGGGATTTATGATGACCGTCAGTCGACGACGGCGATCACTTCGATTTCGCACAGAAGCTGCTTCGGCAGCTCGCGCACGGCCACGCAGGAGCGGGCGGGCTTCGAGACGAAGTACTTCTCGTACACGGCGTTGAACGCGCCGAAGTCCTTCATGTCCGCGAGGAAGCACGTCGTCTTCACGACCTTGGAGTAGTCGATGCCGGCCGCCTCGAGAATGCCGCCGACGTTCTTGCACGCCTGCTCGGCCTGCTCCTCGATCGTCGTGCCGACGACGGCGCCCGTGGCGGGATCGAGCGGAACCTGACCGGAAGCATACAGGAAGCCGTTTACGACATAGCCCTGCGAATAGGGGCCGATCGCGGCGGGAGCCTTGTCAGTCGAGATGATTTTCATGGGAAGATTTTCTCCTTTCTTGGGTAGTCAATGGGAAATCAGAACAGGAGCTGATAGCCCCGCTCCTGAAGATCTGCCTTGATCTGCTGCACCTGCGCGGTGCCGACGGTCTCGAGCGTGAGCGTCACGACGCAGGAGCTGACCTCGGTCTTGGCGTCCTCGCGCTTGTGGTCGATATCCAGCACGTTCGCGCCGTTTTCGGAGATGCAGGCGAGCAGCTGCGCGAGATTGCCCGCGCGGTCCTGCAGCTTCGTCGTGATCTGCGCGATGCGGCCGGTCTTCTGCATGCCCTTGGTGATGATGCGGGAGAGGGTCGTGATGTCCACGTTGCCGCCGGAGACGATCGCCACGGTCTTGAGGCTCGTGTCGATCTTGTCGAAGAGGTAGGCGGCGACGCTCGTGGCGCCCGCGCCCTCGGCGACGGTCTTCGGGCCCTCCAGCAGGCCGACGATCGCAGCGGCGATCTCGTCCTCGGAGACGGTCACGATCTCATCGACGAACTGCTCCACGAGCGAGAACGTCAGATCGCCCGGCGTCAGCACATGGATGCCGTCGGCGATCGTGGGGGCGTCCTTCACGGTGCTCACCATGCCGACGCGGTGGGAGATGAACATGCTCGGCACGGCGGACGACTGCACGCCGATGACCTTCACGTTCGGGCGCATGGACTTGATCGCCACGGCAACGCCGCTGATGAGTCCGCCGCCGCCGATGGGAACGACAACCTGCTCCACGTCCGGCACCTGATCGAGGATCTCGAGGCCGATCGTGCCCTGACCGGCGATGACGTAGGGATCGTTGAACGGGTGGGCGAAGGTGTAGCCCTCGGTCTCCGAAAGGCGCGCAGCCTCGGCCGCCGCGTCGTCATACACGCCCGGCACGAGCACGACCTCCGCGCCGTAGCCGCGCGTCGCCTCCACCTTCAGCAGGGGAGCGCCCTCGGGCATGCAGATCACGCTCTTGATGCCGAGTCTCGTTGCGGACAGAGCCACGCCCTGCGCATGGTTGCCGGCGGAGCAGGCAATCACGCCCTTCGCCGCCTCCTCGGGGGAGAGCTTGCGGATCTTGTTGAAGGCGCCGCGGATCTTGAACGAACCGGTCTTCTGCAGGTTTTCCGACTTGATATAGAGGTTCTTGCCCAGACGGGTAGAAGAAACGATCGGGGTCAGCTCGGTCACGCCCTGAAGCGCGTCTCTCGCCTCCTGGATCATTTCCAGAGTCACTTTGCGATCCATAGAAACATCTTCCTTTCACGGATGAGTTCGATGCCGCGCCCAGCGCGCTGCATGCTGACAATAATATAACAAACAAGCCCGTATCCGTCAATTTAATTTGTACAATATGATGATTGAATTTTCTGAATAGAGCTGGCGCTTTGTATAAAATGTAAAAAACTGCCTTGTCGCTGTGCAAATACAGCATCAAGACAGGAAAAAGCAAAGCAACCATGTTGCCTCCGCAACGAAATCATTCAAGGACTGTCATTGCGAGCCAGTGCGCACACTGGCGTGGCAATCCGTTCCCCGCGATCCGGTCGCGGCACAGGTGCCAATCTTCCGGCGAAGGCGCACCAGAGCTCCCGTCCGTTCCGTAGGGGCCGACGCCCCCGGCGGCCAGTTCCCGGATGTCTGCCGGAACCCGGCGCGATGTGGGCATCGCGCCCTACGGAAATGAACCGTTGTAGGGGTCGGCGTCCTCGACGACCCTTGCGGAAGAAAGGAAACAGACGCACCAATCCCCGGCGAAGGCGCACCGTCTCCAACCCCTGTCATCCTGAGCGCAGCGAAGCGGAGTCGAAGGATCCTGGCACCGATGTCAGCAAGAACAGACAGCCTCCGGTTTTCAACAATCTCCGAAGTTTTCAACAACCCCGCGCCGCTTTCTGGCTGGCTGTGAGGATGGATGTGTTTTTGGATCTGAGGGTGTTTCTGCGTCTGGATCTGGATTTGGGCTGTGTCTGTGTTTGGGGTTGCGGTTGTGTTTGTATTTGGTATACGTTCGTATGCGTTCGTATGCACTTGCATCCGTCGTATTTCAAATATTAACCCCGCTGCCAATCATGGGCGGCGGGGTCGCTCATTCTTCATTTTTCACCTGCTCCGCACTCGGCGGACGAGCTTTGCGATCAGGGCGACGATCAGGATGCACACGAACACGTCGCCGAAGA
>CAMJHX010000161.1 GCA_946405655.1 uncultured Clostridia bacterium | reverse complement strand
CTTTCCCTCTGCCGGGACTGGGAGTTTACGGAGCGGTTTACCGAGGCCTTTTCCAAGGGTCTCGCCTGCGAGACCGTGACCGTGGATCTGCCCCACACCTGCAGAGAAACCCCCTATCATTACTTTGACGATCAGATCTATCAGATGGTCTGCGGCTACCGCAAAAGCGTGACGATCCCGGACGACTGGACGGACAAGGACGTCTTTCTCTGCATCGGCGCGGCGGGGCATTATGCCGAGGTGTATCTCAACGGCGAGAAGCTCGCTTCTCACGCCTGCGGCTACACCGCGTTTGAGGTCCCCCTGCCGCTGAAGGCGGGCGAAACGGGCGAGATCGCCGTCATGGTCGACAGCCGCGAGAGTCTCGACCAGCCGCCCTTCGGCTTTGTGATCGACTATATGACCTACGGCGGGCTCTACCGCGAGGTCTGGCTCGAGGGCAGAGAAAAAACCTGCATCCTCGACGTGTTCGTGCAGCCGAAGATTCCGGCGCGCACGCCGCTCTTAAAAAAGAACGCCACCGCCGCTGAGCTCGCAAAGATCCGCTTCCCCGGGCAGGCGGAGAGCTTCATCACCTTCCGCGCGGCGAACAACCACAAGCACATGTTCCTGCGCCAGAGCATCTACCGCCGCGGCGAGGAGGACGGCAAGCCCATCGTCCAGAAGGACTGGGAGGCCGAAAAGCTCAAGAACAACGAGCAGCGCGTGACGCTGCTGCTCGTGCCGGACGCGGAGCTCTGGGACGTGGAGCGCCCCGTGCTCTACACGCTGCGCACCGAGCTGATTCAGGCGGGCAAGAGCGTCTCCGAAGGGCCGACGCTCGATCGCGTAGACGTGACGTTCGGCTTCCGTCTCGCGCAGTTTCACGCCGACGGGTTTTATCTCAACGGGAGACGGCTCCTCCTGCGCGGCCTGAACCGCCACCAGAGCTGGCCGTACATCGGCTACGCCGCGCCGAAGAGCCTGCAGCGGCATGACGCGGAGCTTCTGAAACACGAGCTCGGCCTCAACGCCGTGCGCACGAGCCACTATCCGCAGAGCCCGCATTTCATCGACCGGTGCGACGAAGTGGGTCTGCTCGTCTTCACGGAGATCCCCGGCTGGCAGCACATCGGCGGCGACGCGTGGCAGGAGCAGGCGGTGCGCAACACCGAGGAGATGGTGCAGCAGTACCGCAACCACCCGAGCATCATCCTCTGGGGCGTGCGCATCAACGAAAGCCGCGACAATGACGCGCTTTACAAGCGTACAAACGAGGCCGCGCACCGGCTCGACCCGACGCGCCCCACCGGCGGCGTCCGCTGCTACAAAAAGAGCAGCCTGCTCGAGGACGTCTATACCTACAACGACTTTTTCCACGACGGGACGAACGCCGGCTGCGAGCCGAAGAAGGCCGTGACCAGCGATCCCTCGAAGCCGTATCTCATCAGCGAATACAACGGGCACATGTACCCCACAAAGCCCTTTGACAGCGAGGAGCACCGCCTGGAGCACGCCCTGCGCCACGCACGCGTGCTCGACGCCGTGGCGGGCGAAAAGGACATCGCCGGCTCCTTCGGCTGGTGCATGTTCGACTACAACACGCACAAGGACTTCGGCTCGGGCGACCGGATCTGCTATCACGGCGTGATGGACATGTTCCGCAACAAGAAGCTCGCCGCCGACGTTTACAGCGTCTATCAGGACGAGACGCCGGTGCTGAACGTGTCCTCCTCGATGGACATCGGCGAGCACCCGGCGGGCAACCGCGGGCGCATCTTCCTCTTTACGAACGCGGACGAGGTGCGCATGTACCAGAACGATCAGTTCATCCGCAGCTACACGAGGAAGGACAGCCCCTTTAAGCACCTGAGCCGTCCGCCGATGGAGATCACGGACTACATCGGCGAGCGCATCCGCGAGGGCGAGAACTTCACACCGACGCAGGCGAAGCTGGTCAAGGACATGCTCAACCACTCCGCGCGCTTCGGCTCCGGCAAGCTCCCGCCGAGCGTGATGGCAAAGGCGGCGGTCGCCATGGCGAAATACGGCATGAAGCCGGACGACGCCTACCAGCTCTTCGGCAAATACATCGGCAACTGGGGCGCAGCGGCAACCGTCTACCGCTTCGAGGCGGTGAAGGACGGCAGAGTCGTCGCGACCATCGAGCGCGGCCCCGCTGAGGGCATGCGCCTGCACGCCGAGGCGAGCCAGACCGCGCTCCACGAGGGAGAGACCTACGACGCGGCGCTCGTGCGGCTGCGCATGGAGGATCTGCGCGGCAGCACGCTGGCGTTCTACGGCGGCGCGGTGAACTTCAAGACCGAAGGCCCGATCGAGATCGTCGGCCCCGAAACGACCGTCCTGCGCGGCGGCATGGGCGGCACGATCATCCGCACGACGGGTGAGACCGGCAGCGCGAAGCTCATGATCTGCGCCGAGGGTGCGGAGCCGGTGGCGCTTGCGTTTGCAATCGAATGAATTTCAAGCCATAAATCATTTTTATAGAAAAGAGAAAGGAAGGAAAAAATGCAGAAGAAACCGATTACGAACAAGCTGCTCTGGATCTTCGCGATCGGGCAGTTCGGCTGGAGCCTGCTCTCCGGCGTGATCACCAACTGGATGGTGTTCTATTACACCGGCGTCCCCACGGCGGACAGCCCGAACACCGGCATTTTCGCGGGCTCCATCACGCAGAACCCGATCTTCCTGAGTCTCACGCTCTTCGGCCTCGTGATGGCCGTGGGCCGCGTGTTCGACGCCGTGACCGACCCGCTGATCGCGGGCTGGTCCGACCGCTCGAACTACAAGGGCGGACGCCGCATCCCCTTCATGCGCGCGATCGCGATCCCCTTCGCGCTCGTGACGATCGGCGTCTTCGTCATCCCGCAGACGAAAAGCAGCGGCCTGAACGACGCGCTGCTCTTTCTCCTGATCATGACGTTCTATCTGTTCATGACGATCTTCTGCACGCCGTATAACGCGCTGATCGCCGAGCTCGGCGACACGCAGGAGCACCGCATCAACGTCTCGACCTACATCTCCTTCACGTTCATCGTGGGTCAGAGCCTCTCGTTCATGCTGCCGAATCTCGCGGGCATGCTCGAGGGCGTGGCGGGCTCGGCAGCCGGCTCCATTAAGCTTGCCGTCGCCATCATGGCCACGATCGCCTGCATCGCGATGCTGATCCCCTCGCTCTATATTAAAGAGCGGCAGTACATCGACTCCAAGCCGAGCCAGACGGCGCCCTTTAAGTCTCTCATCAAGACCTTCTCCAACGGGCAGTTCCGCCGCTTCGTGTACAGCGACGTGATCTACTTCTTCGCGCTCACGCTCTTCCAGACCGGTCTCGCCTTCTATGAGACGCGCCTGATGGAGATCCCGGAGACGTGGACCTTCCCGCTGACCGCGACGATGACGGCGGTGAGCCTGCTCCTCTATCCCGTGGTCAACAAGCTTGCGCCCAAGCTCGGCAAGAAAAAGCTGATCGTGACCGGCTTCTTCTGCTACTCGGCGGTGTTTCTCATCACGAGCATCTGCGGCAAGGGGCTCTACTGGGGCTTTATCATCGCCGTGACGGCGGCGGTGCCGATGGCGATCCTCGGCATTCTGCCGCAGGCATGCGTGGCAGACGTGGCGGAGCTCGACCGGCTCGAATCGGGCGAGGATCGCAGCGGCATGTTCTTTGCCGCCCGCACCTTCGCCTTCAAGATGGGCCAGGCGATCGCGATGGTCGTCTTCACCTCCATCACGGTCAAGAAGATGGTCGACGGCGTCGAGACCGTGCTGCCCTCGCAGTACCGCCTGACCGCGATCATCGCGACGGTGACGTGCCTGATCGGTGCGTGCCTCTTCCTGCTGTATAACGAGAAGATGATTCTCGCGAAGATT
>CAMJHX010000160.1 GCA_946405655.1 uncultured Clostridia bacterium | reverse complement strand
AGCATCTCGTCGATGCTCAGGCCGTACTTATTCATGATGAACTGCACGACGCCGTTGTCGAGATCGCCGCAGCGGGTGCCCATCGGCAGGCCGACCAGCGGGGTGAAGCCCATGGAGGTGTCCACGCACTTGCCGCCGTCGATCGCGGCGATGGAGGAGCCGTTGCCCATGTGGCAGGAGATGATCTTGAGCTCCTCGATGGGCCTCTGCATCAGCTCCGCGCAGCGGGAGGAGACGTAGCGATGGCTCGTGCCGTGGAAACCGTAGCGGCGGATGCCGTCATTCTTGTAGTATTCATAAGGAATCGCGTACATGAAGGCCTTGCCGGGCATGGTCTGGTGGAACGCGGTGTCAAACACGGCGACCATCGGCACGTCGTCGCCCATGACCTTGCGGCAGGCGTTGATGCCGGTGATGTTCGCGGGGTTGTGCAGCGGCGCGAAGGGGGTGCACTCCTCGATGGCCTGCATGACGTCGTCGTCGATCTTGACGGAGGAAGCGAACTTCTCGCCGCCGTGGACGACACGATGGCCGACCGCGTCGATCTCCTTCATGTCGGCGACCACGCCGTACTCAGCGCTGGTGAGCTTGTCGATGACGGCGGCAATGGCCTCGGAGTGCGTGGGCATCGCGAGATCCTCGTCAAAGACGGGCTTTCCGCCGACCAGCGGGCTGTGCTTCAGATGACCGTCGATGCCGATGCGCTCGCAAAGACCCTTCGCGAGAACGGACTCGTTCTCCATGTCGATCAGCTGATACTTCAGCGAGGAGCTGCCGGCGTTGATGACCAGAATTTTCATAGTGATGATTCCTTTCCTATCTTTTGTTCTTTTGTTATTGTCAAACCTCTTGAGAAACGGTAAAATAAATACCGCATACACTACTATTCTAATCCTTTTGGCGCAAAACGCAAGAACTTTTTACGCATTCAGGAGGCCGCCATGCAGAAAGTCGCGGGCATCGTTGCCGAATATAATCCGTTTCACCGCGGTCACGCTTATCATATTGCGGAGACCCGCCGCCTGCTGGGGGCGGACTGCGCCGTTTTGTGCGTCATGTCCGGCGATTTCGTCCAGCGCGGCGACGTCGCCGTGTTCGATAAATTTGCCCGCGCGGAGATGGCTGTGCGCGGCGGAGCGGATCTCGTGCTCGAGCTGCCGCTGCGCTGGAGCCTCTCCCCGGCGGAGGCTTTCGCGCACGGGGCGGTCAGCCTCCTGGAATCCACCGGCGTCGTGACGCATCTCTCCTTCGGCAGCGAGTGCGGGGATGTTAACCGCCTGCTCGCAGCGATAGATGCGCAGCATACGCCGGCGTTTCTGGAGGCATTCAACTTAGCGCTCGCCTCCGGCGTCTCCTACCCCAGAGCGCAGGAGCTCGCGGCGCGCCGCGCCGCGCCTGAGATCGCCGAGCTCCTCACGCAGCCGAACGACACGCTCGCGCTGATGTATCTGCAGGCGCTCTGGGCGCTTGACAGCGAAATCATTCCCGTTGCCATTCCCCGCGTCGGCGCGGGGCACGATGCGGCGGGGGAGAGCGACTACCCCAGCGCGTCCCGGCTCCGTGAGCGGCTGAGAGCAGGGGAGCGCGTGTCCGAGTGGGTGCCGCATCTGCCGGAGGCAAAGCCGGTCTTTCTCGCCGATCTTGAGATCGCGATCCTATCCCGCCTGCGCATGCTGCCGAAGGAGGCCTTCGCCGCCCTGCCGGACTGCTCCGAGGGACTGGAGAATGTGCTCTACAAGGCCGTGCACAGCGCGGCGTCGCTGGATGAGATCCTCGCCGCCGCCAAGTCCAAGCGCTATCCCATGAGCCGCCTGCGCCGCATGCTGCTCTGCGCCGCCCTGGGCGTCAGACGTGACGTGCAGTCGCCCTATCTCCGCGTGCTCGCGGCGAACGAGCAGGGGAGAGCCCTCCTGCACACCATGCGCGAGACCGCGACCCTTCACGTCATCACCAAGCCCGCCGCCGCGCGGGAATTTGAGGAATTTTGCCTCACAGCGGATGCCCACGATCTCTACGTCCTCGCCCAGTCGGACAAAACCCCCGGTCAGGACTGGCGGCACACGCCCGCAATGCTCTGATTGCTGCCGCACCTTTCGTAGGGGCCGACGCCCTCGGCGGCCCGCGCAGTACTGACGCATCGCCTATTTGTTTTGCGGCGAATTCGCATCATCCTGCTCCAGCGCCGTCCCCGGATAATAATGCGCCAGAATCTCCTGATATCCCGATCCCTGCTGCGCCATCACGTTCGCGCCGTACTGGCTCATGCCCACGCCGTGACCCGAGCCGATCACATGAAACACGAGATTCCCGTCCACGACCTCGGCGGTGAAGTTCGTCGACCGCAGGGAAAAGAGGCTTCGCGCCTCGGCGCCGGAGAGCGTTTTCCCGCCGATCATGATGGTCTCCACGCGGTCGGCGCCGTCGCGCACGGTCTCCCCGAGCCACTGCGCAGGATCGTCCGAGAGCTCGACCTCCAGCGCCTTTTGAGCGTCCTGCGCCGAGACCGTCACCGTCGTCTCAAACCCCGGCACCGTCTCCGCCGTCTCCGGGGAAGACACGCTCACAAGATACGGCACCGCGCCCCAGAGCGCCGCGCTCGCCTCGGTCTGTCCGCCGGAGCTGGAGTGGAACACCGCGCGGATCGGCGCGCCCTCATACGTCAGCACCTGCCCGTCCGTCTCGCGGACGGCAGTGCGGATGCGCCGCAGATTCTTTCGATAGTCTCGGCCCCAGTTCTCGCGCATTTCGTCGTCCGTGACGTGTGCGCAGCAGCAGCCCGGGTCTGCGCACACGGCGGCGTCCCGGTGCGCCTCCACAGGGTGCGCCGCGCGGTCGAGGATGTAGGTTCTCGCCGCCACGGCCTGTGCCTTGAGCGCCTCCGGCTCGAAGGAGGCGGGCATCTCCGCCGCCACCACGCCGATGAGGTAGTCCGCCATGGTCGTCTCCCGTAGTTCGCCGTCTGTCAGCACGGTGAGCACCGTCCCCGCGTCGTCCTTCGGCGTCTCCGGGGGCCAGAGGCGCACGGCCGCGATGCTCAGCCCCGCCGCGCACAGCAGCATCGCCATCGAGAGAAAAAAGATGCGCTTCAAGCGTACGCCTCCTTGACGAAGATTGAATTTCAGAGTAAAATAATTATCTACGACATTTTATTGGACTGGATTTGATATTATGCGAAACAGCGCTTATCCTCTTTGCATCACCACGCTGGTGGTCGCAGCCTTCGGCGGCTTTTTCCGCTGGCTGCAGAATCAGGTCAGCTTTGATCCGGACACCGGCCTTGCCGTCACCGGCTCCATGTGGCCGTATGTCACGGCCGCGTGGTTCGTCATCGCCGCGATCATCCTCCTCGTGCAGAGCCGCCGCGCCATCAACCGCGACCGCGTCCGCCGGCCGGAGACGTTCGCGCAGGCGTTCCACCCCGTCGGCGGCTACACCGGCGTGCTCGTTCTGATCTGCGGTCTGCTCATGGCGGCCGGCGGTGCGATCTTGTTCTTCACCGTTCCGTTCAGCGATAAGCAGCGCTCCCTGCTGCAGATCATCGCCGTGCTCGCGGTGGTCTATGGGTTCGTGTTCCCGTTCCAGCTGGCGGACAAGGGCGAGCGTCCGCGCGGGAGTACGGTGTTCTTCTCCGTCATTCCGATCGTGATGTTCGCGTTCTGGATCGTCGTGAGCTATAAGAGCAACATCGTCAACCCCACCATCACCGCCTACGCCGTCGAGATCATCACGCTCTGCGTGCTCACGGTTGCGTTCTATCAGGTGGCGGGCTTCGCCTTCGACCGGCCCCGCCCGATCCGCGCCACGTTCTGGGCGCTCTTCGCGGCGATGCTCTGCTTCGTCTCCATCGCGGACAAGCACTATTTCGCCGTGCACCTCATCTTCATCGCCGC
>CAMJHX010000159.1 GCA_946405655.1 uncultured Clostridia bacterium | reverse complement strand
GTGTAATATTCATCCGCCGGGACGTCCGAAAACGGATTCGCGCTCCCGGCGGCGGGTTTCCCCTCGGCGCGCCAGAGGAATGTGACCACATGCGCGCGGGTACAGGGAGTCTCGGGGCCGAAGTGCGTGGCGTCCATGCCGTTCGTGATGCCCTGCTCCACTGCCCAGAGGACGGCTTTATAGAAATAATCGTTTGGGTTGATATCTGTGAAAGGATGGCTTGCGCTCGTCGGCTTGGGCGAGCCGGCAGCGCGCCAGAGGAACGTGACGACCTGGGCGCGCGTGCAGGGGGCTTCCGGCGAGAAGGCATAGGCGCCGGTGCCGTTCGTGATCCCCTGCGAGACCGCCCAGTCGACGGGCTTGGCGTAATACTCCCCGTCCGGCACGTCGACAAAGCCGCCCTCGGTCACGCGGATGAGCCGGTCGAGCGCAAAGCCGTCGTCCTTATCCGTATAGATCGAGACGGTCTGCAGGATGGTGATGCGCTCCATCGCGGCGTTCAGGGCATCGACAGAGGCGTTCGCTCCGTTGCGCCGGATGTAGCCCTCGCCCTCAAAATAGCGCCCGTCCTCCGTTTCGAGGAAGCGGTACTCCCAGTGCTCGAGCGCGTTGGCCTCTCCGCCTGCATAGCGGTAGAGGCAGAAGTCGCCCTGATCCCAATAGAGCTGGCCGTAGTCCGCGTCATATTCGGCGGCAAAGCGCGCGGTCTTGAGCGTCATGACCAGCCGCTCCCCGCCGTAATCGACGGCGCTGATCGAGCCGTAGCCGTCCGCGAAATAGGAAATATCATTCCGGGGATAGGCGGCTCTGACCAGATATTCCGGCCTGCCGCCGCGCAGCGCGAGCAGCGCCGTGCCGCGCTCTCCGTCGGTATAGAGATAGGCGAGGAGCAGCTCCGGGGTATCGTCCCCGTCGAGATCGAGGAAGAGGCCCTTCGCCTGCCCGTCCGTCCGGCGCTGGAGATTCCGGAGCGCCGTGTGATAGGCGGCCTCCGCCGGGGGATCCGCCGCAAAAGTCTGCAGCGGCAGCAGCGAGAGGAGGAGCAGCACCGCGAGCGCCAGGCTGAAAAAGCGTTTTTTCATGGCGTTCCCTCCTGCTTTAATCAATGTTCAGAGAAATACGCGATCGCGCCGGGGTGGTACGGCAGAGCCGTGAAGCCCCCGGCAAAGCCCGGGCGGAGCAGCTGCTGCGCTTCCCGGCTGTAAACGCACATGGGCGCCATGACGCTCTCATCGAGGATGACGGAGAGAATGTTCTGCACATCCTCCTCCACAACGTCGTTTCGTGCGAGCAGCAGCGTCGGGACCGAGACGGAGCAGAGCTGCCCGCTCTCGTCATATGCCTTGGTGTAATACGGCTTTGCGGCGATGAGCAGATCGACGTGCGCCTCGTCCATGGCGACGAGGGTATAAGAGAGATCATTGAGCCCGGTGCTGCTCCAGAGCGCGGTGCTTCCCGGGAGAAACGCCGTGTCACAGTCGCCGTTCTTCACGGCGCTGACCGCGTCGGCGGGCGCGGCATAGACCGGCGTGATATCCGCCTCGGTGAGGCCATAGGCGCTGAGAATGTCGAGCGCGTTATAGTAGATCAGCGAGCCCTTTTCGCCGAGGGCGACGGTCTTGCCGCGCAGATCCCCGACGGTTTGGATCGACGCATCGACCGTGATGATCCGGATTGGCTCGGCATAGCACGCGGCGACGACGGAGAAGTCCTCATACGCGCCGAAGGAGAAGAACGAGCGCGTGCCGCTTTTCGCATAGGCCGCCATGTCCGCCCGGCAGAGGCAGAGCTGCGCCTCGCCGGACTCCATCGCGGCGAGATGGTGGATCGTGCCGTCCACGGGGACGGCGTCCACGTTCGTGCCGGAGTGGTTGGAGATGTAATACGCGAGGTCGCGGCCAAACTCCTCCGTGGAGAGGAGCATCTCGGCGCTGCAGGCCATGCGGAGATCGCCCACCGGCTGCGGCGTCGGCTCGGTCGGATCCGCGAGGGCGCGATAGAGGAACGTGACGATCTGGCCGCGGATGCAGATGCTGTCCGGGCCGAAGTGCCGCGCGTCCATGCCGTTCGTGATCCCATTCTTCACCGCCCAGAGGACGGCGTCGGTGTAATATTCTCCTGCCGGCACGTCAGCGAACGGATTGCTCGCCCCGGCGGCGGGTTTTCCCTCGGCGCGCCAGAGGAACGTGACGACGTGCGCGCGGGTGCAGGGGACGTCGGGGCCGAAGTGCCTCTCGTCCATGCCGTTTGTGATCCCCTGCTCGACCGCCCAGAGGACGGCCTCATAGAAGTAATCGTTTGGCGTGATATCCGCAAAGGGATGATTCGCGCTCGTCGGCTTGGGCGAGCCCGCCGCGCGCCACAGGAACGTGACGACCTGTCCGCGCGTGCAGGGGTCCTCCGGCGAGAAGGTGAAGGCGCCGGTGCCGTTTGTGACGCCCTTTGCCACCGCCCAGTCCACGGGCTTGGCATAGTATTCCTCGGCCTCCACATCGATGAACTTCCCCTCCGTCGCGCGCAGGAGCAGCTCGAGCGGGATGCCGTCGGTATCGTCAAAGAGGGAGACCGTGCAGACAAACGACAGGCTCTCCCAAAACGCGTCCAGCTCCTCAACCGAGGCGGGCGCGCCGTTGTGCTTCACGCCGCCCTCGCCCTCGAAATAGCGGCCGTCATCGAGCTCGTGCAGCCGGTAGGACCAGTGGTCGACCTGCGTGACGGCAGCATCGGCAAATGCATAGAGCCAGAACTCGCCGCTGCTCCAATAGGTCTGGCCGTACTGCGCGTCCACCCCGGCGGGATAAGACTGCGTTCTGCACGCCATGACATAGGGTCTGCCGCTGCGGACGACGACGTCGAGCGAGGCGTAATCATCCGAGGAAAAGGTGAGATCGCCGCGCAGATCGTCCGCGTTCAGCAGCCACTTTGCTCTGCCGTTTTCGATGGTATAGAGCGCCGCGCCGCGCACGCCGTCATAGAACTCATAGGCGGCGAGCAGCTCGGGGATATCGTCGCCGTTGAGATCGACGAAGAGCCCGTCGGCATTGCCGTTCGACTGGCTGAGGATGCTTTTGAGGGTGGGCTTATACGGCGCGACGGCCGGCCGATCCGCCGCAAGCGCGGCGAAGGGCAGCAGCGCGAGCGCCATCAGCACGGCAAGCGCCATGCAGAAAATGCGTTTTTTCATGCTTCTTTTCCTCCTGAAGAATCAAGGAAACAGCTGGATGACCTGCGCGTCGGCATACTGCACCGGGCTGAGCTCCGCGGCCGGATTCGGCTCGGTCGAGCCGGTGGACGCCGGAACGGTCGGCGCGGTATAGGTCGGCGCCTGATCATCGGAGAGCGTGCGCGGCTCGGGCGTCGCGGTGCGGTTCGTCTGCTCGCGCGACTGGATGAACTCCTCGAGCGCCTGCTGATCCGGCGTGCGGATGCTCGGAGTCTGTACTGCGGAGGTCTGCGTCGGCGCGCTCGTCTGCACCGGGGCTGCGCTCGCGGCCGTCTCCGGCTCCGCAGAGGGCTCCGGAAGCTCCGTCCGCCCGCGGACGGGGAGCGTCCAGTCGTCCTCCTGCAGGGGCGCGATCTCGGGCAGAACGGTCTCGGCCAGCTGCATCGCGGCGGCGGGGCGCTCCGTGAGGAAGAGCGCGCCGACGATCACGACGCAGAGCAGCGCCGTGAGCACCACGCGCAGCGCCGGCCTGCGATAGCGCAGAATGGCGCGCACGCGCACCTTGACCCCCGTCTCGCCGAAGGCGACGGGCGACGCGAGCGCACTCCGGCGCACACTGCACTGCAGCAGCGCATCGGAATAGGCGGCGAGCCCCTCGCGGTCGAGCGACGACGCGACGCGCTCGTCGCACGCGAGCTCCAGATCGCGGCAGAAGAGGATATAGGAAAGCCAAATCA
>CAMJHX010000158.1 GCA_946405655.1 uncultured Clostridia bacterium | reverse complement strand
CCTTGATCTCTGCGCTCTTGACCTCGCCGTTTTCGAACTGCAGCAGCGCGTAGGTCGGCGTCTCGCCGAGACCGGACGTGCCGGGGTTAATGAGCCACATGCCCGCGACCTGCTGGCAGACCGCCTTGTGCGAATGGCCGAAGAGCACCACGTCCGCGCCTGCGAAGTGGCCCGTGTTCAGGATCGGGTCGAGATCGTATTTCACCCGCTGGCGGTGCCCGTGCGTGGCATAGACCTTCACGCCCTCGAGCGTCACCTCGCGCACCTCCGGCTGCGTCGGCGTGTGGTCGCAGTTGCCGCAGACCACCAGCAGCGCCTGCACCGGGTCCTGCCGGTTCACGCTCAGCGCGTCCTTTTCATTGTCGCCCAGATGGAACACCAGATCCGGCGCCTCGTTTTTGATCGCGCGGAGCATCCCCCGCGTCCGTCCGTGCGTATCGGAAAACACCGCGATTTTCATGCGGCCATGCACCTCCGTAATAGACTTGGAATATAGATATAACATAGGGTAAAACCAATCCATTGTCAAGGAGGAACCGACCATGCAGGACTTGGAGCGGCTGCAGAAGGAGCTGCAGCGTCAGGGCAAGCTCGATGCGGTGAAGCGTCTTGCCTCCTCGCCGGAGGCGGCAGCGCTGCAGAGCAGGGTGGGCGCCGCGGATCCGAGCGATCCCGAGGCGGTGAAGCACGCGCTCTCGCAGCTGCTGAAAACCCGTGAGGGGCAGGCGCTCGCGCGAAAAATTCAGGAAGCGATGGAGCATGGATGAGCTGCAGGAGAGCCTGAGCCGCCTGCTCGAAGACCCGGAGGAGCTCCGCCGCATGACGGACATGGCGTCGCAGCTGCTCGGCGGCGGGGAAGATGCGGAGCCGGAAGCGCCGAAGCTGCCGGATCTGTCCTCGCTCATGGGCAGGCTTCGCGGCGGCAATTCCGATACGCAGAAGCTCCTGCAGGCGCTGAAGCCGTTTCTCGCGCCGGAGCGCCAGGCGAGACTCAGCCGCGCCATGCGCGCTGCCAAGCTCGCCTCCGTCGCGTCCGCCGCGTTCACGCAGCTCGGAGGGGAGGATGGGGATGAACCGCTATAACGCCGCCACAGGCAAGCGCGAGTATCTGCCGGAGCAGGAGCGTCTGCCGCCGATGCCAAAAGAAACGCCGCGCCCGAGAGCCGGGCGCGGCGGGAATGGTATGGATTTGTCCGCGATCTTCAATCGTCTCTCACCCCAGCGGCTGGAGCAGGAGGATCTCATTTTGATGCTCATCCTCTTTCTCCTCTGGCGGGAGAGCGGCGACAAGGAGCTTTTGATCGCGCTTGGTGCGTTCTTATTTCTCTGACCCCGGCACGAACGGCGCGGGGGCTTCGCCCTTGCCGAAGTGGTGCAGGATCGCCTGCGCAATGCGCGGGCAGGCGTGACCGTCGCCATAGGGGTTCACGGCCTTTGCCATCGCGTCGTAGGCGTCCGGGCTGTCCAAGAGCTCCTGCGCGAGCGAGAGGATCGCGTCGGTCTCGGTTCCGGCGAGCTTCACCGTGCCGGCCTCAACAGCCTCGGGCCGCTCCGTCTCGCGCCGCAGCACGAGCACGGGCTTGCCGAGCGCCGGGGCCTCCTCCTGGATGCCGCCGGAGTCCGTCATCACAAAGAAGCTCTTTGCCATGAGCCGGTGCATGTCCATCGCGTCGAGCGGCTCGATGAGGTGAATGTTCTCGATCCCGGCGAGATACTGCTTCGCCGCGTTTCGCACCACGGGGCTCAGATGCACCGGGTAGACGATCAGAATGTCGGGGTTCTGCCGGGCCAGCGCCGCCACGGCGGTGAAGATCTGCGCCATCGGCTCGCCGTAATTCTCGCGCCGGTGGCAGGTCAGGGGGATCAGCCGCTTCCCGTCAAAGTCGATCGCGTTCAGCTCCGGGGAGGTAAACTGCTCTCCGCGCACGGTGTAGGCCATCGCGTCGATGACGGTGTTGCCCGTCACGTAGAGGTCGCCGCTCACGCTCTCGCGCTTCAGGTTGCCCTCGTTCGAGGCGGTCGGCGCAAAGTGCAGCGTCGCGATCCGGCCGACGAGCGAGCGGTTCATCTCCTCCGGGAAGGGACTCCAGCGGTCAAAGGTGCGCAGTCCTGCCTCCACATGCCCGACCGGGATCTTCTCATAAAACGCGGCGAGCGCGCCGGCGAAGGTCGTCGTCGTGTCGCCGTGGACAAGCACGACGTCCGGCTTTGCCTCGCGCAGCACATGGCGCATCTTGTCGAGCACGCGCATCGTGATGTCCGTCAGATCCTGACCCTTCGACATGATGTCGAGGTCATAGTCCGCCGTGATGCCGAACTGCTCCATCACGCTGTCGAGCATCTCGCGGTGCTGCGCCGTGATGCATACGATGCTTTCGATCTCCTCATGCCGCTGCAGCTCCAGCACCAGCGGCGCCATCTTGATCGCCTCCGGCCGCGTGCCGAAGACGGACATTACCTTAATCCGATCATTCATCATCGGTCTTTGTTTCCTCCTGCGCTTCCTGTTCGTGGTGATGCTTCACGGTGTTCTCCACGTATGCCCAGACCGAGACCGCGATCGCGAGCGCAAGGATCAGCAGCAGAACGCGCGCCATGCCGCTGGTCGTCAGCGTCACGGCGGACAGGCCCAGCGCCGCGCTCACGGCATAGAGAATCGCGACCGCCTGCTTCTGGTTCAGTCCGAGATCCATCAGCTTGTGGTGAAAGTGGCCGCGGTCGGCCTGGAACGGGCTCTGCCCGTGCACGATCCGGCGCACGAAGGCGAACACCGTGTCCGAGAGCGGAACGGCGAGCGCCAGCACCGGCACCACGAAGGTGACCACGGTGTAGAACTTGAACAGGCCGAGCACCGAAACCGTGCTGAGCACATAGCCCAGCAGCAAGGATCCGGTGTCGCCCATGAAGATTTTTGCGGGGTTGAGGTTGTAGGGCATGAAGCCGATGCACGCGCCGGCGAGCGCGGCGACGATGATCGCCACGTTCGGCTCCGCCACGCGCAGCGCCACCACGAGGATCGTGATGCAGCTGATCGTGCTCACGCCGACGGCGAGCCCGTCCAGCCCGTCGATCAGGTTCACGCTGTTCGTGATGCCCACGATCCAGAGGATCGTGATCGGGATCGCGAGCCAGCCGAGCAGCACGCTCTCCGTCTGGCTGAACACGTTCGGGTTCATCACCACGCGGATCACCACGCCGTGGATGACGGCGATGATGGCCGCGATGATCTGCGCGAGGAATTTCGTGCCCGGCTTGAGGGAGATGACGTCGTCCATCGCGCCGGTGGCGACGATGATGATCGCGCCGAGCAGGATGCCGCGCACCTCCGTCGTGATGTCCGCAAAGAGCAGCACGCTCAGCAGAAATCCGAAGAAGATGGCAAGCCCGCCCATGCGGGGGATCGGATGGTCATGAATGTGCCGCTTGTGATCGGGCACGTCGATTGCGCCGACCCTGGCGGCGAAGGCTTTCACGGCCGGCGTCATTGCGATGCTGATCAGAAACGCAATGAGAATCGCCGAGACAACCTTGACCCAAGGCGCTGCGTCAATGAGCATAGTAGTATCTCCTGAATCTCTTTAGAATCTGGCGACAAAGCCAACCTTTTTGTAGACCTTGCGCAGGGTCTTGTTGGCGATGCGCTCGGCCTTCTCCGCGCCGTCGCGGTAGACGCTCTCCAGATAGGCCTTGTCCTTCATCAGCCGCTGCGCTTCCTCGCGGATCGGGCGCAGCGTCTCGATCACGGCCTCGCCCACGGCGGGCTTGAACGCGCCGTAGCCGAGCCCGTCAAACTCGCGCTCGATCTCCTCGAAGGTCTTGCCCGTGCAGGCGGAGTAGATGCTCATCAGGTTCGCCACGCCGGGCTTTTCCTCGGGCGCGTAGCGCACGCAGCGCTCGGTGTCCGAGTCGGTCACGGCCTTCTTGAACTTGCG
>CAMJHX010000157.1 GCA_946405655.1 uncultured Clostridia bacterium | reverse complement strand
TGCTTTGCCAAGATCCTTCGACTTCACTTCGTTTCGCTCAGGATGACATGCTTTTTTTACTGCGCAGAACAAATCAAAAGAGGCCGGCTGCATTTCGCAGCGGCCCCCATAGTTTTATCGTCTCAGCTCGTCCATCACGCCGCGCGTGATGCTCTTGGCTCTCGGCACGGCGGCGTCCAGCAGCTGAAAGAGCTGGTGCTCCATGACCATGCCGTCGTCGAGCAGGCGCGTGTTCACGAGGAGGTTCATCCCCGCGCACTCCAGCGCCGCCGCGAGCGCGCTCGCCGCACACCCGACGTCCGACTGCAGGCTCTTTGCACCGTAGCGCCGGATTGTCTCCAGCGCGGGCACGAGCGCAGCGCAGCTTTGCAGCATGTCCATCGGCGCGACGCAGGCGTCCAGCGTCGCCTGCTGCAGCGCGGCCCTGCCGACCTCGTCCTTCGGCAGCTTCCACGCCGCCGCGAGGGGAGCGAAGGCCTCGGCGTCCGCGTCCACGAGCGAGAGCAGCCGCATGCGCAGCTCCTCCGCCTTGTCGATCGCGTCGCGCAGCTCCTGCTCATGGCCCTCCGCGCTCTTCTTGTCCGTGGAGTAATTGCCCGCCATGCTGCAGAGCGCCGCGGCGAGCGCGCCGATCAGCGCCGCCGCCCCGCCGCCGCCGGGAACCGGCTGGCGGGCAGCGAGACGATTTGTAAAGTTCAGACAGGTTTCTTCGATCAGCTTCATCGCTTAGAAAAGGCCGGAGATCTTACCGTTCGCATCGACGTCAATTTTTTCCGCCGCGGGCACCTTCGGCAGACCGGGCATCGTCATGATATCGCCCGTCAGCGCCACGATGAAGCCCGCGCCCGCGCTCACCTTGAGGTTGCGCACCGCCACGCGGAAGCCGCGCGGGGCGCAGCGCTTGGTCGGATCGTCCGAGAAGGAGTACTGCGTCTTGGCAATGCAGACCGGGAGCGAGCCGAAGCCGAGCGCCTCGAGCTCCTGCAGCTGCTTTGCCGCGTTGCCCACGAGATCCACGCCGTCCGCGTGATAGACCTTCGTCGCCACGGCCTCGAGCTTCTCATAGATGGACATGTCGTCCGTGTAGCTGAAGCGGAAGTCGTTTTCCTTCTCGCACAGGCGCACGACCTCATTGGCGAGCTCGATGCCGCCTTCGCCGCCCTTGCCCCAGACCTCGCTGAGCGCCACGTTCACGCCGAGCGCCGCGCACTTCTCGCGCACGAGCTCGAGCTCCGCCTCGCTGTCGGTGGGGAAGCGGTTGATCGCCACCACGCAGGGCAGACCATAGACCGTCGTGATGTTCTCCACGTGCTGCAGCAGGTTCGGCATGCCGGCCTCCAGCGCCGCGAGATTCTCCTGGCCGAGATCGGCCTTCTCCACGCCGCCGTGATACTTCAGCGCGCGCACCGTCGCCACCACGACGACGGCGTCCGGCTTCAGCCCTGCCATGCGGCACTTGATGTCGAGGAACTTCTCCGCGCCGAGGTCCGCGCCGAAGCCCGCCTCCGTCACGCAGTAGTCGCCGAGCTTGCGCGCGACCTTCGTGGCGGTCACGCTGTTGCAGCCGTGCGCGATGTTCGCGAACGGGCCGCCGTGCACAAACGCGGGCGTACCCTCGAGCGTCTGCACGAGGTTCGGCTTGAGCGCGTCCTTTAAGAGCGCCGCCATCGCGCCCTGCGCCTTCAGATCGCCGGCGGTCACGGGCTTGCCGTCGTAGGTGTAGCCCACGATGATGCGCGCGAGCTTCGCCTTCAGATCCATCACGTCGCCGGCGAGGCACAGCACCGCCATGATCTCGCTCGCCACCGTGATGTCAAAGCCGTCCTCGCGCGGCACGCCGTTGGCCTTGCCGCCGAGACCGGACACGATGTTTCTCAGCTGCCGGTCGTTCATGTCCACCGCGCGGCGCCAGGTGATCCGCCTCGGATCGATGCCGAGCGTGTTGCCCTGCTGGATGTGGTTGTCCAGCATCGCGGCGAGGAGGTTGTTCGCCGCGCCGATGGCGTGGAAGTCGCCGGTGAAGTGGAGGTTGATGTCCTCCATCGGCACCACCTGGGCATAGCCGCCGCCGGCGGCGCCGCCCTTGATGCCGAACACGGGGCCCAGCGAAGGCTCGCGCAGCGCGATGACCACGTTCTTGCCGATGCGGCGCAGCGCGTCGCCCAGACCGATCGTCGTGGTCGTCTTGCCCTCTCCGGCGGGGGTGGGGGTGATCGCCGTCACGAGGATGAGCTTTCCGTCCGGCGCGTCCGCCTTGTCCTTCAGCAGGGAGAAGTCCACCTTGGCCTTGTAGCGGCCGTACTGCTCCAGATACGCCTCGTCCACGCCGGCGCGCTGCGCCACCGCGGTGATCGGCTCCATCGCGCATGCCTGTGCAATTTCAATGTCGGATTTGTACTCCATGTTGGGCCTCCGTTCCAAAAAAGTCGCCCTTATTATAGCATGGACGCGCACCGGCAGAAATACACGATTCTGACAAGAAAAATCGCCCTTTTTGCCCGTTCGGGCGCGAAGTGCCTAAACAGAGCGGGAAATGTCAATTTAATAACGATGCTGCGCCGATCACTGCGCAACTTTGTCGGATTCTCCATTGACATCTCAGACAAAAACCGATACATTTAATGTAAACAACAGGAAACACCCGGAACCGAAAGGAAGGTACACATATGGAACCTGTCAAACGCATCGGAGT
The DNA here is from genome assembly GCA_946405655.1 of uncultured Clostridia bacterium. GTDB lineage: Bacteria > Bacillota > Clostridia > Oscillospirales > Oscillospiraceae > CAG-103. The sequence goes on along the minus strand of CAMJHX010000157.1, from coordinate 1,254 downwards.
GCTCACCAGCGGGGGAGACGCCCCCGGCATGAACGCCGCCGTCCGCGCCGTCGTGCGCTCGGCCACGGGCATGGGGATCGAGGTCGTCGGCATCCGCCGCGGCTGGCACGGCCTCGTGTTCGGTGATTTCTTCCCCATGACCGCGAGAGACGTCAGCCACATCCTCAACGCCGGCGGCACCACGCTCTATACGGCCCGCTGCCCCGAATTTATGACGGAGGAGGGCCAGCAGAAGGCGGTTGCCACCTGCCGCCTGCTCGGTCTGGACGGCGTGGTCGCCATCGGCGGCGACGGCACGTTCCGCGGTGCGCTCGATCTCAGCCGGCGCGGCATCCCGGTCGTCGGCATTCCCGCCACGATTGATAACGACATCGGCTGCTCGAACTACACCATCGGCTTCGACACCGCCTGCAACACCGCCGTCGGCTGCATCGACCGCCTGCGCGACACGATGCAGTCCCATGAGCGCTGCTCCGTCGTGGAGGTTATGGGCCGTCACGCGGGCTTCCTCGCGCTCTATGTCGGCATCGCCGTCGGCGCGACGGCTGTGCTCATCCCGGAGCGCGGCTATGACTTTGAGCGCGATCTGGCCGAGCCCATCCGCCGCTCCCGTCTGAGAGGCTCCACGCACTTCATGGTCGTCGTGGCCGAGGGCGTCGGCAGTGCGCTCGACATCGGCAACGAGGTTCGCGAGAAGCTCGGGCTCGACGCACGCGTGACCGTGCTGGGCCACATCCAGCGCGGCGGCTCGCCCACCGCGCGCGACCGCGAGATGGCCTCCCGCATGGGCTATACCGCCGTCAAGGCGCTCAGCGAGGGGAGAGGCAACCTCATCGTCGGCACCAAGGACGGCTTCCTGACCGAGATCCCGATCGAAGAGGCGCTCGTGATGAAAAAGAACCTGCAGATGGACCGCTACGAGGTCCTGCAGGCGATGCAGAGATAAGAGAAACATACGACAAAGCGCGTCCCGCAAGGGGCGCGCTTTTTCAGCGTTGAACGTGGAGAGTGGAGATCCTTCGGCAGGCTCAGGATGACAAAACAGGAACTGCGCACCAACCAATTGTCAACTCCTAACTCCTCATTCCTAACTCCACACTCCACACTGTTTCCCGCCGGCTTTGCCGGCGGTCATTTTTTAGGCTGTGTTTCGCCCCCGCCCGGACAGTGTGAAGCGGAACCGCAAAGCCGTCAGGGCAGATGTTTTTCAGCAAACAGCCGGGAAATGATAGACAGATCCGCCAAAGAGTGTTA
>CAMJHX010000156.1 GCA_946405655.1 uncultured Clostridia bacterium | reverse complement strand
TGAATGTTCTCTTTTGCTGCGCTGCCAAGATCCTTCGACAAGCTCAGGATGACAAGTCTTTGTTGCGCAGCAACCACTTGTCAACTCCTAACTCCTAACTCCTCACTCCTAACTTGTTCTCTTTGAAATTGCATAAGATCGCACATTTTGCGCACCCTAACCCCCGGTGATGTTTTTTGACTGAAAAACGACTTGGGCGGCAGTCGGTGCGCTTTTTCTGTCCGCCTGTGATCCTTGCCGAGGCGAGCGTTGCCGGGCGCAAGGAGGGGGAGGGGCCGCTCGGCGACCGGTTTGACGTCGTGGAGCCGGACGCCTATTTCGGCGCGAAAACGTGGGAGTCCGGCGAGAGCGCCATGCTCCGCCGCTGCCTTGCGCACCTGCTCATGAAGGCAAACTGCGACGCGCGGCAGCTGGACTATATCCTCTCCGGCGACCTGCAGAACCAGTGCGCCGGCGCGGCCTATGCCATGCGCGGCGTGCCCGCGCCGTATTTCGGGCTCTACGGCGCCTGCTCCACGATGGCGGAGGCGATCGGGCTCGCCGCGGTGCTGATCGACGGCGGCTTTGCCGAAACCTGCGCCGCCATGACGGGCAGCCATTTCTGCACCGCCGAGCGGCAGTACCGCTATCCGCTGGAATACGGCGGCGTGCGCGCGCCCACGGCGCAGTGGACGGTCACGGGCGCGGGCGCGCTTTTGCTCAGCCGGGAGGGGCATGGCCCGCGCGTCGCGGATTTCACCGCGGGGATCATCGCGGATCTCGGCGTGAAGGACATGGCGAACATGGGCGCTGCCATGGCGCCCGCGGCGTACCAGACGCTCCGCGCGCATTTTGACGCCGTGCGCCCGCCGGAGGACTATGACCTCATCCTCACGGGCGACCTTGGTCACATCGGTCACGCCATCGTCGCGGATCTCTTCGAGCGCGACGGCGTGCGTCTGGGAGATCGCTATGATGACTGCGGCAGGCGCGTCTTCGACCGCGAACGGCAGGACGTCCACGCCGGCGGCTCCGGCGCCGGCTGCAGCGCCGTCGTCCTCGCGGGCGATATTCTCAGGCGCCTGCGCGCCGGGGAGCTCCGCCGCGTGCTCCTCGCCGCCACGGGCGCGCTCATGAGCCCCGTGAGCGCCATGCAGGGCGAGAGCATCCCCGCCATCTGCCATGCCGTCACGATCGAAGGGGAGGGAACTGCATGATGCTCTTAAAAGCCTTTCTCGTCGGCGGGGCGCTCTGCATGCTCGGGCAGATCCTCGTCGACCGCACGCGCCTCACGCCCGCGCGCATCCTCTCGGGCTATGTTGTCGCGGGCGTCGTTTTGAGCGCCCTCGGGCTCTATCAGCCGCTGGTCGATTTCGCCGGCGCCGGCGCCACCGTGCCGCTCACGGGCTTCGGCCACCTGCTGGCAAAGGGCGTGCGCGAGGCGGTCGGAAAAGACGGGTTTCTCGGCGCACTCACCGGCGGCCTCACCGCCTCCGCCGCCGGGATCACCGCAGCAGTCTTCGCGGCGCTTATTTGCGCTGTGCTTTTCCGGGCGAAGGCGAAAAAATAATCGAGAGTGGAACGTGGAGAGTGGAGAGTGGAGATTTCGTCAGCTCCACTCTCAACTCTCCACTCTTTTTTTCATCCCGCTTCTCTGCTGGAGGGGTTTTCCGTTTTGCCCAAAAAGCTTTTCGCATCTTCATAAAAAACTTACAACAGATGCGGTTGCAATCAATCGCCATGTGCGGTATAATATCATGTATTTTTATGATACCCTTATTGTATCTATTTATCTTCTGTAATTAAATTTTATGGAGGCATATACATGGCAAAGAAGCAATTCAAAGCGGAGTCCAAAAAGCTTTTGGACATGATGATCAACTCGATCTACACGCACAAGGAGATTTTCCTGCGTGAGATCATCTCCAACGCGTCCGACGCGATCGACAAGCTCTGCTACCGCTCTCTCACGGATGAGAACGTCGGCATGGAGCGCAGCGATTTCAAGATCCGCATCGACGTCGACAAGGAAGCGCGCACCGTCACCGTCTCTGATAACGGCATCGGCATGACGAAGGAAGAGCTTGAGCAGAACCTCGGCGTCATCGCGCGCAGCGGCTCGCTCCGCTTCAAGGACGGGCTCGACGAGGAAGAGCAGGAGAACGCCGCCATCGATATCATCGGTCAGTTCGGCGTCGGCTTCTATTCCTCCTTCATGGTGTCCGATAAGGTCACCGTCATCTCCAGGGCATACGGCTCCGACCAGGCGTACGAGTGGGTCTCCACCGGCACGGACGGCTATACCATCTCCGAGGCGGAGAAGGACAGCGTCGGCACGCAGGTCATCATGCACATCAAGGCCGACGCCGACGGTGAGAAGTACAGCACCTATCTTGAAAACTGGAAGATCATGATGCTCGTGCGCAAGTATTCCGACTATGTCCGCTGGCCGATCGTCATGGAGGTCGAGCACAACGAGATGGTCGAGACCGGCGAAGTCGATGAAGACGGCAAGCCGAAGATGAAGATGGAAAACGGCTTTGTCGAGGAGACCATCAACTCCATGGTTCCCATCTGGCAGCGCAGCCGCGCCGAGGCGACGGACGAGGAGTGCATCGAGTTCTATAAGGAGCACTTCCACGACAACGACGATCCCCTCGCCGTCATCCGCGTCAACGCCGAGGGCATGATCAGCTATCGCGCGCTGATCTTCATCCCCTCCAAGACCCCGCAGCAGTTCTACACCCGCGAGAGCGAGCCGGGTCTCGAGCTCTACAGCTCCGGCGTCATGATCATGGACAAGTGCACCGATCTGCTGCCCGACTGCTACGCCTTCGCGCGCGGCGTTGTGGATTCCCCGGATCTCAGCCTGAACATCTCCCGCGAGATGCTGCAGCATGACCGCCAGCTCAAGCTCATTGCCACGAACCTCGGCAAGAAGGTCAAAAACGAGCTGACCAAGATGATGAAGAACGACCGCCCGAAGTACGAGCAGTTCTATCAGAGCTTCGGCATGGTGCTCCGCGCCGGCGTCATCAGCGAATACGGCGATAAGATCGACGAGGTCAAGGACCTCCTGCTCTACAATGTGAGCGAGGACCGCATGGTCTCCCTGCAGGAGTATGTCGATTCCATGCCCGCCGAGCAGGAGAAGATCTACTTCGCCTGCGGCGACAATATCCGCCGTCTGCTCGCCCTCCCGCAGGCCGAGCAGCTGCACCAGAAGGGCTATGAGATCCTCTGCATGATGAACCAGGTCGACGAGTTCTTTGTCGACACGCTCAAGTCTTACGCTGACAAGCCCTTCTGCAACATTGCCGTCGAGGATCTCGGCCTCGAGAGCGAGGAGCAGAAGCAGGAGACCGAAAAGCAGGAGGCGGAGGCAAAGGACCTGCTCGCCTTCGTCAAGGAGACGCTGGGCGACCAGATCGACCGCGCCGTTTTGAGCCACAAGCTCGTCTCCGGCGCCGTCTGCCTCACGGCGGAGGGCGGCATCACGTTCGAGATGGAGCGCTATTTCCGCAATATGCCCGGCGCGCCGGATCATCTCAAGGCAATCCGCGTGCTCGAGTTCAACGGCAATCATCGCGCTTACAAGGCAATGAAGGCGGCCTTTGACGCGGGCGACAAGGAGCGCGCCGCGAAGATCGTCAAGGTCCTGCACGCGCAGGCGCTGCTCATCGCCGGCGAGCCGCTGGAGGATCCTGCGGCATACACGGAACTCATCTGCGATTTTATCCAGTAATTTCAATCATCAAGCAACAGAAGGGAGGGGATGCATCGCATGGAACCCAGGATGGGGATTTATGTGCATATTCCGTTCTGCGCCAGCAAGTGCGGCTACTGCGATTTCTACTCCCGCGCCGGGTGTGAGAGCGACATGCCCCGCTATCAGCAGGCGCTGATCGCCCACATCCGCGAGTGCGTGCCGCGCATCGAGCCGGCGTATATCGACACGGTCTATTTCGGCGGCGG
>CAMJHX010000155.1 GCA_946405655.1 uncultured Clostridia bacterium | reverse complement strand
TACGATTGCTTCGTCCTCAATGAGAAGGCGAAGGCGATCTATTACCATGGCTCCCAGCCGGTGCTGAAGGTGCTGAACGTCACCACCGTCGGCGGTGAGACCGGCAAGTCCGCCGTCATCGTGGAGCCCGCCGCGCTTGAGGGCGCGAAGCGCTATGTCCAGACCAAGGCGACCGCCGCGCAGCTCACCGCCGTGACCTACGGCGCCGCCATCACCCCCTCCGCCTGGACGGAGCTCGCGGTCAACGGCGGCGAGGTCACGCCCGCAAACGGCGACACCGTCGCCCGCGTGGTCGAGGTGGACGCCGCGAACAAGCCCATCGCCGTCGGCGACGCTGTGCTCAACATCGGCTGAGTCCCAATTCGCGCAGCCCGGGAGACCGGGCTGTGCGATGAAAAGGAGGAAACAATATGACCTACGGTCAGATCCGGGACGCGGCGCTGAAGCTGCTGCAGCAGTATTCGCTGGGCGATGCGCCGATCCCCAGAACCTATAACGAACAGGGCGATGATCTGCGCCGCATTCCGGAGCTCGTGGACGACGCCATGTGGATCATCGCCTCCGGCCCGCGCCGCATCCACGCGGCGAAGCCCCTGGAGCGGCTCCCGGAGCGCGACCGCGGCGGCATGATGTGCTGCTCGCTGCCGGCGAATCTCATGGAGATCGTGCCGGGCGGGCTGCTCGTGCTCGAGGAGGGCGAGCCGCGCTATGAAAGCGGCTTTGTCCGCTGCGACGAGGGGCACATTCTCCTCCCGCGCACGCGCGGCGAGGTCTGGCTTGAATACTACCGCCGCCCGCGCGCCTGCGTGGACGCGATCGCGGCGGGGCAGACGGAGCCCTGCGACGCCTATGATCTCGACAACACCCCCGACGCGCACCGCGCCGTGCCGTATTATGTGGCGGCGCAGCTGGCTCTGCGCGAGGACGAGACGGTGCACGCCGCGCTCCTGCGCCAGTGGCAGGAGCTGCTCCTCCGCCTCGCCCCGCTGCCGCAGCCGCGGCGCCACCTCATCGGGGACGTCTATGGAGGGAACGCGCCATGAAGCGATATTCCGAGCATGTGGGGCTCTTCACCGGCGGCATGAACTGCACGGACGCGCCGTTTCTGCTCCCGGCAAACGAGAGCCCGCTGCTGCAGAATCTCACGCTGCGCGGCGGCGCGCTCCGCTCCCGCCGGGGCAAAACGCTCCTCGCCTCCGCGCCGATGGGCGTCCTGTCCTGCGCGCCGTTTCTCTTCCGCGGCTGGATGCTCCTGCATATTCAGGACCGCATCCGCGCCGTCAAGCTCATCGAGACGGATGACGGCGTCCCCGCCGGCAGCGCGCAGGCGCCTTATGCCGATCCGGACTTCCCGCGCATTCCGGGCGTGTGGTTTCAGTACCGCGGCGACGTCTATTACAAAACAAAGGGCGCGTATCTGCGCATCTCGCCCGACGGCACCACGCTGCGCGGCACGATCCTGCGCGATGAGGACGTCTCCACGCAGGTCTACATCCCCGTCATCCAGCTCAACACCGACCCCGAGACCGGCGCGGGCGAGCGCTATCAGGCGGAAAATCGCTTCGGCGCGGGGCGGAAGGTGCGCTTCAACGCCAAGGCCGGCGTCACGGATTATCACCTGCCGGAGCAGAGCATCGACAAGGTCGTCATGGTGCGCATCGACGGGCGCTATACCGAGGACTATACCGTGGATCTCGCCTCCGGCGTCATCTCGTTTGCGGCGGCGCCGCCGGTCTCCGACCCGCCGGTGAACAACACCGTGGAGGTCTGGTACCGCAAGGCGAACCCGGACGCGTATCAGAGCATTCTCGACTGCACCGCCGCGGCGGTCTTCGGCGGCGCGCAGGGGCTCTGCGTCGTGCTCGGCGGAGGCTCAGCGCAGCCGAACGCCTATTTCTGGAGCGGGAACAACGGCCTCGTCATGGACCCGACGTATTTCCCCATGGATCAATATAACCTCGCCGGGGACGCCGACGCGCCGATCACCGCCTTCGGGCGGCAGCAGAACATGCTCGTCGTGTTTCAGGAGCGCGCCATGGGACGCGCCGCCTTCGGCATGACGGAGGTCGGCGGGCTCCGGAAGATCACGATGGACTATACGCGCATCAGCGCCGCCGTCGGCTGTGATCTGCCCGGCAGCCTGCAGCTTGTGGGCAACAATCTCGTCTGGGCGAGCCGGCGCCACGGCGTCTGCCGCCTGCGCGACACCTCCGCCGCGAATGAGAACAACGTGCAGATCCTCTCGCGCAAGATCCACGGCGAGCCGGGCAGACCCGGCCTTCTGCGCACGCTCTATGAGACGGAGACGCACCATGTGCGCAGCGTGAGCACCGGGCGGCGCTATCTGCTCGTGCTCGACGATGACGCCTATGAGTGGAACTATGAGCGCAGCGCGCCGGAGGACCCCGCCTGGTTTTACCACATCGGCCTGCGCTGCGTCGGGCTCGTGCCGGAGGCGGGCGAGCGGCTTTTCTCCGTCTCGGTGGACGGGCGCGTTTCCGAATTCGTCACCTCCTATGCGGATTTTGACGAGCCGATCGAGAAGATCTGCGAGCTGCCGCCGCGCACGCTCGGCTCGTTCCACCGTCTCAAGGCGATCTGCGGCGTGCTCTTCACGACCTGCGGAGACGCTGAGATGAACACGCAGCTGACCTGGGCGTGCGACTTTGCCGAGCGGGAGGACCCGACGAAGCTCACCGTCACGATTCCGGACGGACAGCGCCCGAACCGCTCGTTTGCGGCGGTCTTTCGCCGCAATCCGGGCTTTCACAGCCTGCGCCACTTGTCGGCGCGGCTCTATAACTGCACGGCGGGGGAGGATCTCTCCTTCGTCTCCGCGCAGATCATCTATGAATACAGAGGGAGGCAGCGATGAATGAGTGATCTCAGCTGTATCGAAACAATCCCCTGCGTCAAGCAGGGCGACGCATATGATCTCCGCATCGCGCTGGAGCTGAACGGCGAGGCGCTCACGGCGGAGCATCTTCCGCTGCTCCACTGCGTGGAGTTCATGCTGGGCGACGGTGTGCGCAAGGTCTGGCCCGCGGAGGGCAGCTTTCTGGACGGCGCGTTCCTCATGCCGCTCACGCAGGCGGACACCTTCTCTCTCGAGGACGGGGAGACGGTCGAGTTCGACGCGCGCGTGCATTTTATCGGCGGCGCGGTCGTCGGGCTCAGAAAGAAGCTGCGCGTCAAGGTCTATGACGCGCTCTCGGAGGTGATCTTAAATGAGTGAACCCATCAACGGCCCGGTGCTCGCGGCCTCGCTGGACGATCTGAAATACCTCGTCTTCGAGGGCATGCAGGGCGAAGCCGGAGAGCCGGGCGCCGCAGGACCGCAGGGTCCGAAGGGCGAGAAAGGCGATAAGGGTGACACCGGCGCGACGGGCGCTGCCGGAGCAACCGGCCCGCAGGGGCCGAAGGGAGATCCCGGCATCTCTCCGACCGTCACGACAACCGCGATTACCGGCGGCAGCCGCGTGACCATCACGGATGCGGGCGGCAGCCATTCCTTTGACGTGATGGGCGGGGACTCCGGCGTTGTGCTGCTGCAGACGTCGACCGATCCGGTCGGCGTGAAATATTACGGCGGCAGCGAGACGATTCAGGTCAGCGACATCATTGCGATGATCGAGGGCGGAAAAATGCCGTTCCTCTGGAACGCTGGCGGGTCGCCGTCTGAAAGAACATGGCTGCAGTATTGCGGCAGAAAGCAGAACGAAAACACCGTCGTGTTTGAGAATGACTATTACAGAGTCACGCTGGAGGATCTTGTGGACTTTGTCGGCGTCGTCAGGGTCACGGCTGTGAGAAAGGCAGTGCTGCCGACTCCCAGCGCGGCGGGAAAGGTGCCGATGGCGACCAGTGACGGCGAGTGGGTCGCTGAATACCCGATCCCGAAGCCGTCCGGCATCGCCGACGCCAATAAGGTTCTGACCGTCGACGCCTCCGGCAGCTCTTAC
>CAMJHX010000154.1 GCA_946405655.1 uncultured Clostridia bacterium | reverse complement strand
GAGAAGCTCGACGCGATCCAAAACGAGCCCGGCGCGCACGACACGCTCTGGCTCATGAACGACTGAGGAGGTACGGAACATGTCTTACATTGATGTTTTGAAACAGACCCAGAATGTCATGACGCCCGGCTCCTCCGCGTGTCAGGGCTGCGGCGGCGAGCTGATCCTCCGCCGTGTTATGCAGATCGCGGGCAACAACAGCGTCTTCGCCGTGCCGCCCGGCTGCATGGCGGGCGCGGGCGTCGACGGCTGGAACTTCTCCAACGGCTGCACCGCCCCGATTCACATCACTCTTTTGGACAACACCGCGAGCTTCATGTCCGGCGTGAGCGAGATGTATCAGCGCAAGGGCAGACCCGACGTCAACATTGTCGCCATCGCGGGCGACGGCGCCACCGCCGACTGCGGCTTCCAGAGCCTCTCCGGCGCTGCCGAGCGCGGCACCAAGATGCTCTATGTCTGCTATGACAATGAGGGCTATATGAACACCGGCTATCAGCGCTCGAGCACCACGTCTCTCGGCTCCAGCACCTCCACCACGCCCGCGGGCGCCGCCATCAACGGCAAGGAGCAGCAGCAGAAGTACGTGCCGCTCATCATGGCGATGCACAATATCGAATACTGCGCCACGGCGAGCCCGTCGAACATGGCGGATCTCGTCGCCAAGATCCAGAAGGGCTTGGACGCCAGCAAGCGCGGCTTTGCGTATCTGCATGTGTTCTCCCCCTGCCCGACGGGGTGGAAGTTCGCGCCGGATCAGAGCATCGCCGTCGCGCGCAAGGCGGTCGCCGCCAACCTCTGCCCGATCTGGGAGTGCGAGAAGGGCGTCTTCAAGCTCACGCCGAACCGCAAGCCCATCACCATCGCCGAGTTCGTCCAGGGCATCGGCAAGTTCAAGAAGCTCACCGAGGAGGAGATCGCCGCCATCCAGTCTCTGGTGGACGAGCGCTGGGCGCTGCTCGAGAAGCTTGCGGCAGAATAAAACAGATTGCCGCCCGGCGGGATGAATCGCGTTTCCGTCTCTTGACCTGCACCGAGCAATTGATTATAATGCGCACAGACGATTCGCGGCATGGCCGCGGACACTGAAAGGAGGTGCAGGTGATGTTCAATCCGGAAAGGATACGCGCGCTCTTCGACAGAGCCAGTGATTCTGACAGCGAGAGATGGCGCAGCGTCCGCCCCAATATGGACAAGGGCAGATGCACCGACTGCGGCGCCTGCATCGAGGCCTGCCCCATGGCCACCATTGCTGCCGACGGAGCCGTCATCCGGATTCACTATGAGGGCTGCATCGGCTGCGGCATCTGCGCCGTGAACTGCCGGATCCACGCGATCACGATGGAGCCGTCGCCCGATTGGCGCCATTGATGTATTGATGTATAGGACTGTTTCCGTACAGGAGGGGCTTGCCCCTCCTGTGCTTTTTATTTCTACCGGGATTCTACCGGTCAGTCCTTGCAATATGATGCTTTCCCATTTAGAATGTAGACGGAAGGAGATGGTAGGATTGAACGATTTCACGTTCGGCAACTATCTGTATGAAAAGAGAAAACAGGCTGGGCTGACGCAGCGGCAGGCGGCGGCGATGCTCGGCGTGAGCGACAAGGCGGTCTCCAAGTGGGAGAACGGCCGCGCCAAGCCCACGACGGAGATGCTCCGCAAGCTCTCCGTGCTCTATAAAACGCCGATCGAGCAGCTGCTGCAGCTCCAGGAGGAAGGCCCCCGCGCGAAGATCACCAAGATCGTGCTCACCGGCGGTCCCAGCGCCGGCAAGACCACCGCGCTCAGCTGGATCCGAAACGAATTCACCAAGCTGGGCTACACCGTCCTCATCGTGGCGGAAACGGCGACGGAGCTGATCTCCAGCGGCGTCGCGCCGTGGACCTGCCGCTCGAATCTGGACTATCAGCGCAGCCAGATGACCCTGCAGCTCGATAAGGAGCGCGTGTATGAGCGCGCCGCCGCGACCATGCCGGCCGACAAGATCCTCATCGTCTGCGACCGCGGCGCGATGGACAACAAGGCCTATATGGACGAGCTCGATTTCGCCTGTCTGCTGGAGGAGCTTGGCATGACCGAGGTGCAGCTGCGCGATGAGTATGACGGCGTGTTCCATCTCGTGACGGCCGCCAAGGGCGCCGAGGAGTTTTACACCACGGCAGGCCATGCCGCCCGCACCGAGAGCGTGGCGCAGGCCGCCGCGCTGGACGACAAGCTCATCGCCGCCTGGACCGGGCATCCGCACCTGCGCGTGATCGACAACTCCGCCGACTTTGAGCACAAGCTCCGCCGACTCATCGCGGAGATCCGCGCCCTGCTGGGCGAGCCGGAGCCGATGGAGATCGAGCGGAAGTTCCTCATCGAATACCCGGATCTCGACTGGCTCGAGCAGCTGCCCAACTGCCGCAAGGTGGACATCATCCAGACCTATCTGCTCGCCCTGCCGGGCGAGGAGGTGCGCGTGCGCCAGCGCGGAGAAAACGGCAGCTATATCTACTACAAAACGCGCAAGCGCCGCGTGAGCGAGACCGCCCGCGTCGAGCTCGAGGAGCGGCTGACGCAGAGCGAGTATCTGAAGCTCCTCATGGACGCCGATCCCGAAAAGCGCCCCATCCGCAAAACGCGCTGGTGCCTGACCTACGAGAATCAGTATTTTGAGATCGACGTCTATCCCTTCTGGAACGATCGGGCGATCGTGGAGATCGAGCTGCGCGAGGAGAACACGCCCATCCGCTTCCCGAAGCAGCTGAAGGTCATCCGCGAGGTCACATCGGATGAGCGCTATCAGAACGCATCCCTTGCGAAAACGGGAGGAGAGATCCAATGACTGCAAGCACCAAAAAGCTGACGCTGCTCGCCGTGGGCATCGCGCTGTTCGTCGCGCTGTCCCTCTGCCTGCAGGTTCCTGTGTTTGAAAACTATTACCTCTGCCTGGGCTACGTCGTCATGGCGGTCTACTGCTATTCCTTCGGCACGCTCGCCGGAACGACCGTCGGCGTGCTCGGCGTGGTGCTCTACTGCCTGGTCATCAGCGGTCTGCGCGGCATGCCGGGCTGGGCGCTGGGCAATCTCGTCATCGGGCTCGCCCTCGGCGCATGCTATCGGATGACGCGCGGCATGGAGAGCAAGGCGCTGCGAATCGCGATCCAGCTGGTCGTCATCGTCGCGGCGACGGCGCTGGGCATCCTGGTGGTCAAGTCCGTCACGGAGCAGATCCTGTATGCGCAGCCCTTCGTCGTGCGCGCGGGCAAGAACTTCACCGCCTTCGTCGCGGATGCGGTGATGCTGCTGCTCTCGGAGCCGATCTGCATCGCGCTGGACAAGCCCGCGCGGAAGATCTTCCCGGAGCTCGCGGTCTCCAGGTCGTAAGATTAAAAACCAACAAAAAACAGGGCGCACGGCGCCCTGTTTTTTGTTGCCGGAAGCTGTCCGATATGGTATGATTTTATCATCAGATCTAAACGAAAAGGGGCGGCAATATGAGAAAAACCAAGATCATCTGCACCATCGGACCCGCGAGCGAGAGCCCGGAGGTGTTCCGCCGCATGTGCCTCGAGGGGCTCAATGTGGCGCGGCTGAATTTTTCCCACGGCACCCATGAGGAGCATCAGAAGAAGATCGACATGATCAAGGCCGTGCGCGAGGAGCTGAATCTCCCCATCGCCATCATGCTCGATACGAAGGGGCCGGAGTACCGCATCCGCACCTTCCAGAACGGCAAGGTCACCCTGCGCGACGGCGATCCCTTCACCTTCACCACGCGTGACGTGGAGGGCAACGACAGCATCGTCTCCGTGAGCTACGCGGGGCTCGCCGACGATCTGGAGCCCGGCGACCGCGTGCTCGTGAATAACGGTCTCGTCATCTTCGAGGTCGAGCGCATCGAGGGCACCGAGATCCGCTGCCGCGTGCTCACCGGCGGCGTCCTCTCCGACCGCAAGAGCATGAGCTTCCCCGGCAAGGTGCTGCGGCAGACGTTTTTGAGCGAGCAGGACAAGGCCGACCTCCTCTTCGGCATCCAGAACGGCGTCGACTT
>CAMJHX010000153.1 GCA_946405655.1 uncultured Clostridia bacterium | reverse complement strand
CAAGATCGGCGTCATCAACAACCTGCTGGAGAAGGCCGACACCATCATCATCGGCGGCGGCATGAGCTATACCTTCCAGAAGGCGCTGGGCTACGAGGTCGGCAACTCCCTTCTCGAGGCGGATTGGCTGCAGTATTCTCTCGATATGATCCAGAAGGCGAAGGACAAGGGCGTGAACCTGCTCCTGCCTGTGGATACCGTCGTCGGCAAGGAGTTTGCCGCGGATACCGAGCGTCAGGTCGTGGACGCCGACAAGATGCCGGCTGACTGGGAAGGCATGGACATTGGCCCCAAGACCATCGAGCTCTTCTCTGATGCTGTGAAGAATGCCGGCACCGTCGTCTGGAACGGTCCGATGGGCGTGTTTGAGTTCCCGGCGTTTGCCGTTGGCACCGAGGCCATGGCCAAGGCTCTGGCGGAGTCCGGCGCGGTGACGATCGTCGGCGGCGGCGACAGCGCGGCTGCGGTTGAGAAGCTCGGCTATGCCGATAAGATGACCCACATTTCCACCGGCGGCGGCGCTTCTCTCGAGTTCCTTGAGGGCAAGGAGCTCCCTGGTGTGGTTTGCCTGCAGGACAAATAAGTTATCAAATCAAAAGGAGATATAAACATGAGCAGAAAAACTGTGATTGCCGGTAACTGGAAGATGAACAAGCTGGCCAGCGAGGTCCCGGCATTTGCCTCCGAGCTGAAGGCTGCCCTGACCGGCAGCTATGACTGCGATATCGTCATCTGCGCTCCCTATCCGCTGATCCCCGCTCTGAATGAGAACGCCGCTGTTGTCGGCATGGGCGTCGGCGCTGAGGACGTTTCCGCCTTTGAAAAGGGCGCCTACACCGGTGAAGTCAGCATCTCCCAGCTCAAAGAGCTTGGCCCTCAGTACTGCATCGTCGGCCACAGCGAGCGCCGTCAGTACCACAACGAGACGGACTCCTCCGTCAATGCCAAGACCAAGGCGCTGCTTGCCAACGGCATCATTCCCATCGTCTGCGTCGGCGAGAGCCTGAAGCAGCGTGAGTGCGGTCTCACGAAGGATTTTGTGAACAGCCAGGTCGTCGTTGCTTTCTCCGGCATTTCTGCCGAGGACGCCAAAAAGTGCATCATCGCCTATGAGCCCATCTGGGCCATCGGCACCGGCGTGACTGCGACCAACGAGCAGGCTCAGGAAGCCTGCAAGGACATCCGCGACGAGCTCGCCCGCATCTATGATCGTGAGACCGCTGACAGCATCACCATTCAGTACGGCGGCTCCATGAACGCCAAGAACGCGGCGGATCTGCTCGCGCAGCCGGATATCGACGGCGGTCTGATCGGCGGCGCTTCTCTGAAGCCCGTGGACTTCGCCACCATCATCATGGCGACCGCGAAGTAAGGAGACCTTATGAGCAAAGTCGCACTGATCATCCTGGACGGCTACGGAATCGGCAATCAGGATGAAAACAACGCCATCTGGATGGCGAAGACCCCGGTCATGGACAAGCTCATGGCTGAGTGCCCGAACACGAAGCTCTCCGCCTCCGGTCTGGACGTCGGTCTGCCGGACGGTCAGATGGGCAACTCTGAGGTCGGTCATATGAACATCGGCGGCGGACGCGTCGTTTTCCAGCCGCTGCCGCGTATCACCAAGGCGATCGAGGACGGCGATTTCTTCCGGAATGACGCCTATATCGCCGCAATGGACGCTGCGAAGGCAGAAGGGAAGGCGCTTCATATCCTCGGGCTCCTCTCCGACGGCGGTGTGCACAGCCACATCAAGCACATCGAAGCATGCGTGAAGATGGCGAAAGAGCGCGGTCTGGAGAAGGTGTATCTGCATTGCTTCCTCGACGGCCGCGACGTGCCGCCGACAAGCGGCGCCGGTTACGTCAAGCAGCTGGACGATTTCTGCAAGGAGCTCGGCTGCGGCAAGATCGCGACGATTCAGGGACGCTTCTACGGCATGGATCGTGATAAGCGCTGGGACCGTGTGGAGACCGGCTACAACGCCATCACGCTCGGGGAAGGCGTTCAGGATTCCGATCCGGTGCATTCTGTGGAAGCAAGCTATGCCGACGGCGTGACGGATGAATTTGTGAAGCCTGTTGTCTGCGCTCCGGAAGGCGTTGTGAACGCCGGGGACGCTGTCATCTTCATGAACTTCCGTCCTGACCGCGCGAGAGAAATGACCTATGCGCTCTCTCAGGCGGATTTCGATGGTTTTGAACGCAAGAAGATCGTTTGCCCGCTGCACTATGTCTGTACCGCCCGCTACGACGAGAAGCTTGCGGATCTGCTCGTTGCGTTCCCGCCTGTGGAGCTTAAAAACACGCTGGGCGAGATTGCCAGCGAGCATGGTCTCAAGCAGTTTCGCATTGCCGAGACGGAGAAGTATGCGCATGTCACGTTCTTCTTCAACGGCGGCACTGAGACACAGTATGAGGGTGAGGATCGCTGCCTGATCCCGAGTCCGAAGGAATTCCCGACGTATGATCTGATCCCGCAGATGAGCGCCATCAAGGTTAAGGACGAGCTGATTGCCCGCATGAAATCCGGCGCCTATGATATGGTGATCTGCAATTTCGCGAACTGCGACATGGTTGGTCACACCGGCGTCATGTCCGCTGCTATCACGGCGGTCGAGACTGTCGATGCGTGCCTGGGTGAGATCGTTGCAGCGGCGGAGGAGACCGGCTTCCGGCTTCTGATCACGGCGGATCACGGTAACGCAGACCGCATGGTCGAGGCTGACGGCAGCACGAACACCGCGCACACCACGAATCTCGTTCCGCTGGTTCTGGTAGGCGAGCAGTTCCCGCTTCGTCCGCTTGGAAAGCTTGCGGATCTCGCGCCGACTATGCTCGAAATGATGGGCATTGAGCAGCCCGCAGAGATGACAGGCGAAAGCCTGATCGTAAAGGAATAACACGGCGAAAGCCGTATGATAAAGGAGTTATACGACTATGAAGCAGTATTTTGAAATCGTTGACGTCAATGCAAGAGAGATTCTCGACTCCCGCGGCAACCCCACGGTTGAAGTTGAAGTGACCCTCGACGACGGCGTTGTCGGCCGCGCTGCGGTTCCCTCCGGCGCCTCCACCGGCATTTACGAGGCCTGCGAGCTGCGCGACGGCGATAAGAGCCGTTACCTCGGCAAGGGCGTTTCCAAGGCGGTTGAGAATGTCAACACCGAGATCGCCGAGGCTCTGATCGGTCTGAACGCTCTGGATCAGCCCGGCATCGACAAGACCCTCATCGAGCTCGACGGTACTCCCAACAAGACCCGGCTGGGCGCCAACGCCATTCTGGGCGCTTCTCTGGCGGTTGCCAAGGCTGCTGCCGAGGCTTCCGGCGTCGGTCTGTACAACTATATCGGCGGCGTGAATGCCAAGACCCTGCCCGTTCCGATGATGAACGTTCTCAACGGCGGCGCGCATGCGACCAACAACGTTGAGATCCAGGAGTTTATGATCATGCCTGTCGGCGCGAAGTGCTTCAAGGAAGCGCTCCGTATGTGCGCTGAGGTGTTCCACACCCTCAAGAGCGTTCTGAAGGCCAACGGCACTCCCGCCGCCGGTGTGGGCGACGAGGGCGGCTATGCTCCGAACCTCGGCTCCGATGAGGACGCTCTGAAGGCGCTCGTGCAGGCTGTTGAGCAGGCAGGCTACAAGCCCGGCGAGGACTTCATGATTGCCATCGACGCCGCCTCCTCTGAGTGGTGGGATGAGGACAGCAAGTCCTATGTTCAGCCCAAGACCGGCACGAAGATGACGGCCGAAGAGCTCGTCGCCATGTGGGTTGACTTTGCCAACAAGTATCCGATCATTTCCCTCGAGGACGGCATGGCCGAGACCGACTGGGAAGGCTGGAAGCTCCTCACCGACGCTCTGGGCGATCGCGTGCAGCTCGTCGGCGACGATCTTTTCGTCACCAACGTCTCCCGTCTCTCCACCGGCATCGAGAAGAAGGTTGCCAACTCCATCCTCATCAAGGTCAACCAGATCGGCACCCTGACCGAGACGCTCGACGCCATCCAGATGGCCAACCGCGCCGGCTACACCGCCATCGTCTCCCACCGCTCCGGTGAGACCGAG
>CAMJHX010000152.1 GCA_946405655.1 uncultured Clostridia bacterium | reverse complement strand
ATTGCGCAGCCCGATTATTTTACCGCAATTGGTTCCGGCTGTCAACGGCGGGTGAGGAGCTTTGCCGCCGTGCGCGTGAAGACGAGCGCGCCGACGACGCAGACGAGGAAGCCCGCCGGGTCGAGCGCGGTTTTCGAGAGCAGGTTCGCCCCCAGTCCCGCCGTCATCGCGCAGGCGATCATGCCGGGCAGCCGCACGGCGGAGACCACACGCTCCGGGCGCCGGTTCTGCACCCACGCCATGAGGCCGACCGCTGCCGCGAGCGCGACGAGCAGCAAAACGCCGAGCCAGCAGCGCCGCGCGAGGATCAGAATCAGCGCCGTGATGCTGCCGGCGAGCCCGGGCAGAATCTCCAGCAGGGTCTGCAGCGGTCCCGCCCATGCGAGACGCTGGTTCTTGTCCAGCTGCCGCGCGAGCACCATCAGAGCGCTGCCGACAAGCACGAGGAGCAGCCCCGGGATCAGCGCCTGCCGCACCGCTGCGCCGTCCGTGCCGCCGGTGTTCGCGAGCACGCGGTTGAGCCCCGCGTTCACGGCGTTCATGCTCTTCGAGGCGAGAGAAGCGCCGAGCACTGCCATCACCGCGCCGACGGTTCCGGCGGCGGCAGGGAGGACGCAGAGCGCGATCTCCTTTTTGCTTTTCGGTTTCTCCAGTCCCGCCTTGCGCCGGAGCGCGGCGGGGAGGAGGGCGAGCGCCGCCTGCGTCAGCGCGACGGCTGCCATCGCGAGCGCGCCGGGCTTGACCCAGCTCGCGCCGAGGGCGATCAGACCCCAGATGAGGAGCGCGGCGTCCCCCGCGAGCAGGAGGAGCTTCGCGGCGCTTACGGGAATAATTTTGCTTTCCTCCTCGCGCCGGAGCTTCAATTCCCCGCGCGCGGCGAGAAACACCGCTGCCGCGCAGCCGATCAGCGCCCACGTCCAGTTTCTGAGATAATGCGCGCGCATGGCGTCCGGGTTCAGCCCCAGCACGGAATACTCCGAGCGCAGAAAGGCGACCGCCGCCATCTGCTCCTGCGCGGGCGTGAGATTTTCATTCAAGCCCTCGCGCGCCTGCTCGAGGATCTGCGGCTGCGTCATCGCCCCGCTCTCGAGCGCGGCGCGGGCGGCGGCCATGGCGTTCCCGCCGCGCTGCGTGGTGCGCAGATACAGCCGTTCCGCCTCGGCGAAGACGCCGCTCAGCGCCTTCAGATCGGCGCGGTCATTCAGCGTGCAGACGCCGTTTTCTTCCGTATAGGCGTCGTGGATCGTCTTATAGTCCCCGGGCGCGAGGAAGATGCGCAGATCCTCCAGCGTCTGCGCGCGCAGCTGCAGGGGCGTGGCATAGCGCATGCCGCTCTGCCGAAAGCCCACGTCCGCCATCTGCTTCACGCCGATGGGGAAGAGCAGCAGCCCCGCCGCCTGGATGAGAATGAGCAGCGCCAGCAGTCCCAGCCGAACCTTCGGATTCTGAATTTTCTGCAACGGACGCCCTCCTTTCCGAAAAAACGCTTGACCTTCCACGAAGGGGAAGGTGTACGATACATTCAAGATGGTATTATACCACGCTTTGCCGCGCTTTTCCACACATTTCATTGACATCCGCGCGGTATCTGCTACAATCGGAATTACAGAGAAAAGGAGGCGGTTTCCCATGCTTCAAATCCAGCATCTGACCAAACGCTTTGGCGATAAGGTCGCCGTGGACGATCTCTCGCTGCACATCGCGCCGGGCGAGATCTACGGCTTCATCGGGCACAACGGCGCGGGCAAGACCACCACGCTCCGCTCCGTCGCGGGCATCCAGCAGTTCGATGCGGGCGAGATCCGCATCGGCGGCGTCTCGATCAAAGAAGATCCCCTCGCCTGCAAGCGCGCCATGGCCTATATCCCGGATAACCCGGATCTCTATGACTATATGACCGGCGTCCAGTTTCTGAACTTCATCGGCGACGTGTTCGCCGTCCCCGCCGATGTGCGGCAGAGCCGCATCCGCGACTATGCCGGCCGCTTTGAGCTCACGGACGATCTCGCCCAGCCGATCTCCGCCTATTCCCACGGCATGAAGCAGAAGCTCGCCATCATCTCCGCCTGGCTCCACCAGCCGCGGCTGATCCTCATGGACGAGCCCTTCGTCGGTCTCGATCCCAAGGCGTCGCACCTCCTGAAGGAGATGATGCGCGAGGTCTGCGACGAGGGCGGCGCGATCTTCTTCAGCACCCACGTCCTCGAGGTGGCGGAGAAGCTCTGCGATAAGGTCGCCATCATCCGCCGCGGCGCGCTCGTGCGCTCCGGCACGATGGAGGAGGTCAAGGGCGACGAGTCGCTCGAATCGGTCTTCCTTGAGCTGGAGGCGGAGTGAGATGGTAAAACTGCTGATTAAAAAGCAGCTGCGCGAGATCTTCCGCAGCTGGTTCGTCAATCAGAAGACGAATCAGCGCCGCTCCAAGGCGGGGATCATCGCCTTTGCGCTGCTCTTCGTCGTGCTCATGGTCGTCGTGCTCGGCGGCATGTTCACGGCGCTCAGCTTCTCCCTCGCCGCGCCCTTCTCGGCGGCGGGCGTGGGCTGGCTGCATTTTTCGATCATGACGCTCCTCGCGATCCTCCTCGGCGTCTTCGGCAGCGTGTTCAACACGTATTCGAGCCTCTATCTCGCGAAGGACAATGATCTTCTTCTGAGCCTTCCGATCCCGCCGCGCGCGCTCATCCTCTCGCGGCTCCTGAGCGTCTATCTCATGGGGCTCATGTATTCCGCCTGCGTCACGGTGCCCGCCGTCGTCGTCTGGTGGATCGTCGCGGGCGCCACGGTCTCGAACGTCGTCGGCGGCCTGCTGCTCATCTTCCTCGTGTCGGTGTTCGTGCTGCTGCTGTCGTGTCTGCTCGGCTGGGTCGTGGCGAAGGTGAGCCTCCGGCTGAAGAACAGGAGCTTCATCGTCGTGCTGCTGTCGCTCCTGTTCATCGGGCTCTATTACTTCTTCTATTTCAAGGCGCAGACGCTCATTCAGGATCTGATCGCGAACGCCGTCGTCTACGGCGGCGAGGTACGCCGCAGCGCCTACCCGGTCTATCTCACCGGGCGCGTGGGGGAGGGCGACTGGCTCGCCATGCTCATCGTCACGGCGGTCATGGCGGTGCTCACGTTCCTCACGTGGCGCATCCTCTCGCGCAGCTTCCTCGGCATCGCCACCGCCACCGGCGCCGCCGGCGCGAAGCGCGAATACCGCGAGCGCGCCGTCCGCGCGCAGAGCCTGTCCAGCGCCCTGCTCGGCAAGGAGCTGCGCCGCTTCACCTCCAGCGCGAACTATATGCTCAACTGCGGTCTGAGCATCCTCTTCATGCCCATCGCCGCCGTCGCCCTGCTCTGGAAGGGGCGGGAATTCGTCGATCTGCTCCGGGACGTCATCCCCGGCGCGCCCGGCATTCTCGCGGCGCTGCTCTGCTCGGCTGTCTGCATGATGGCCTCGATGAACGACATGGCGGCGCCCGCCGTCTCCCTCGAGGGCAAGAGCCTGTGGCTGCTGCAGTCGCTGCCCGTCCCCGCATGGGAGGCGCTGAAGGCAAAGCTGAATCTGCAGCTCGTGCTCACGGCGCCGCTCGCGCTCCTCTGCGGCGTCTGCGCCGCCGTCGCCCTGCGCGCGTCCGCGCTCGAGACGGCGCTGCTCCTCGTCGTGCCGGTGCTCTACTGCGTGCTCCTCGCCGCCGTCGCCCTCGTGCTCGGCACGGTGCGCGCCGACCTCCACTGGACGAATGAGATCGCCCCCATCAAGCAGAGCATGGCGGTCTTCATCGTGCTCCTGCTCGGCTGGCTCCTCGCCGTCGTCCCCGGCGGCGGCTGGCTGCTCCTCGGCGGCAGAATCCCGTTTTCCGCCTTCCTCGCGCTGCTCGTCGTCCTCTTCGGCGGCCTTTCCGCTCTCGCCATCGCATGGCTGAGAAAGCGCGGCGCAAAGCGGTTTGAAACGCTCTCGTGATATTGTGTCATCCTGAGCGAAGCGAAGCGGAGTCGAAGGATCCTGGCAGCGCAGCCGGACGGAGACTGGCTGTTCTCTTGCGCTGCCAATCCAAGATCCTTCGACTGCGCGCTGACGCGCTCCGCTCAGGATGAC
>CAMJHX010000151.1 GCA_946405655.1 uncultured Clostridia bacterium | reverse complement strand
GCCGCCTTCCGGCGCGAAAACGCCCGCTGGCTCGATGACTACGCCCTCTTCATGGCGGCGAAGGATCACTTCGGCGGCAAGCCGTGGACGGAGTGGGAGGACGACGATCTGCGCATGCACCGTCCCGACGCCGTGCGCCGCTGGGCGGAGACGCTCGCGGAGGACGTGGAGTTCTATTCCTTTATCCAGCTGCTCTTCTTCCGCCAGTGGGACGCGCTGCGCGCCTACGCGCACGATCACGGCGTCGGCATCATCGGGGATATCCCGATCTACGTCGCCATGGACTCCGCCGACACCTGGTCGAGCCCGGAGAGCTTCCAGCTGGACGATCAGAACGTGCCCACCGCCGTCTCCGGCGTCCCGCCCGACTATTTCTCCGAGGACGGCCAGCTCTGGGGCACGCCGCTCTATCGCTGGGACGCCATGCGCGCCGACGGCTACGGCTGGTGGATCCGCCGCGTCGAGGGCGCGGCGAAGCTCTATGACGCGCTGCGCATCGACCATTTCCGCGGCTTCGAGGCCTATTGGTCCGTGCCCTACGGCGATAAGACCGCCAAGAACGGCAAGTGGGTCAAGGGCCCGGGCATGGATCTCGTCGGCCGGCTCACGGGCTGGTTCCATGATGTGCAGTTCATCGCCGAGGATCTCGGCTTCATCACGCCGGAGCTGCAGGCGCTGCTCACGGAGTCGGGTCTGCCCGGCATGAAGGTGCTGGAGTTCGCCTTCGACTCGCGCGAGCCGAGCAACTATCTGCCGCACACCTACGCGCCGAACTGCATCTGCTACACCGGCACGCACGACAACACCACCCTCGCCGCCTGGCGCGACGAGGCGGACCCCGACGACGTCGCCTTCGCGGACGAATACCTCGGGCTGAACGATGAAGAGGGGCGCAACATCGGCATGATCCGCGGCGGCATGAGCTCGGTCGCGGTGCTCTTCGTTGCGCAGCTGCAGGATTGGCTCAATACCGGCGCCGAGAGCCGCATCAACACCCCGGGCAAGCTCGGCGGCAACTGGCTCTGGCGCCTGCAGCCGGACGAGCTGCCGGCGGATCTCGCCAAAAAGATCGCCCGCATGACGCGAAACTACGGCCGCTGCAATCCGCACCCGAAGAAAGCAGAGGCATAAAAAGCATGTCATCCTGAGCGGAGCGCGCCAGCGCGCAGTCGAAGGATCTTGGCACCGGAGCAAAAGAGAACTATCATCGTTTATCCGGCTGCTCAGCCAAGATCCTTCGACTCCACTTCGTTTCGCTCAGGATGACATGCTCTTTTCCTGCGGCGAGTATTCATTTTTTTGCAACAAATCCATTGACGAAATTGAACAGAGCGTGTAAAATTGATACACATCCGTTTGAAAGTCACCCTGCTCACCCCGGCAGGGAAAAAAGAGGAGGAGCAAACAATGAAGAAAACCTGGAAGGTTCTGCTTTGCATGGCGCTGATCATGACCATGCTGCTCGGCTCCGTGGCCATGGCCGTGGCCGTTCCGAGCGCAGAAGAGCAGGCGGCGGCGGAGAACCACCACGCCATCGCGGGCCTCGTCGGTCTGAACAACGGCCGCGATCTCGGCGGCTATATCACCGCGGACGGTCAGTATCAGGTCAAGCACGGCCTGCTGCTGCGCACGGCGAAGCTCGCCGACGCGACGGACGCCGATATCGCGCTGCTGAGCAGCAACTACGATATCGAAAAGGTCATCGACCTGCGCATGCTGCCCGAGCGCCTCTCGAAGCCCGACAAGAAGATCCCCGGCGCGCAGACCTACAACATTTCCACCCAGACCATCCCCAACATCTTCGCCATCACGGGCGAGGACTGGCTCATGATGCTCACCGCCATCAAGTCCGGCGTCATGGACACCTACATGACCGGCATGTATCGCCAGCTGATCTCCGATCCGATGGCGATCCGCGGCACGCAGAAGTTCTTCAAGGAAGTCCTCTCGGCGGACGGCGCGGTGCTCTGGCACTGCACCAGCGGCAAGGACCGCACCGGCATCGAGGCCTATCTGCTCCTCTGCGCTCTCGGCGTGAGCGAGGATGTGGCGCGCGCCGAGTATCTGAACACCAACGTCTTCATGGCTGAGAAGGCGCAGGCGAACTACGACAAGGCGTATAAGTACACCCACAGCAAGTGGATCGCCACCGAGTTCAAGAAGTACGAAGGCGTCAGCGAGAGCTGGCTCGACGTTGCGCTCACGGTCATCGCCCGCTACGGCGGCGTGGACGCCTATCTCCGCAACGTCATCAAGCTGACCGACGACGATTTCGCGCAGCTCAGAGACATGTACCTCGAGCCCGTTGCCTCTGCCGCGGCGCTCGCCCCGGCGGCGTAATCTATCCCGATAAAAAAGAGCTTCCTTGCGGAAGCTCTTTTTTTGCCGCATTGAAAGCGGGATGGGAATGTGGTACAATCAATGCGAAATAAAAAAGGGGAGGCTGCACCATGGCAGATATGATCACCATCGGCATTGCCGGCGGCACCGGCAGCGGCAAAACCACCATCACCCGGCGCATCCTGCGCGAATTCGGCGGCAATGTGAGCGTGCTGTATCACGATAATTACTACAAGCGGCACGACGACATGACCTACGAGGAGCGCACCAAGCTCAACTATGACCACCCGAACGCGTTCGACACGGAGCTGCTCGTAAAGCACCTCGCGGCGCTCCGCGCGGGGCAGACGATCAAGAGCCCGGTCTATGACTACAAGGTGCACAACCGCTCTGAGCGGACGCAGATCGTGCATCCCTCGAAGGTCATCGTCGTGGAGGGCATCCTGATCTTCGCCGAGCCCGCGCTCTGCGATCTCATGGACATCAAGATCTTCGTCGATACCGACGCGGACGTGCGCATCCTGCGCCGCATCGTGCGCGACACGCGCGACCGCGGGCGCGATCTCGAGAGCATCGTCAACCAGTATCTCACCACGGTCAAGCCCATGCACGAGCGCTTCGTGGAGCCCTCCAAGCGCAACGCGGACATCATCGTCCCCGAGGGCGGGCACAATCAGGTCGCGCTGGACATGATCATGGAGCGCATCAGAGCACATATGAACGGGAGTATCTAATGGCAAAGCTGTATTTCAAATACGGCGCGATGGGGTCGAGCAAGTCGGCGCAGGCGCTCATCACGCAGTTTAACTATGAGGAGCTCGGCATGACCGTCTGGCTCATCAAGCCGAGCATCGACGACCGCGACGGCGCGGACATCATCCGCAGCCGCATCGGGCTCGAGCGCCGCGCGCAGGTGATCCGCCCCGAGGACAGCATCCGCGCCGAATATGCCAAAACCGGCGGCACGGACGTCATCATCGCGGACGAGGCGCAGTTTCTCACCCCCGCGCAGATCGACGAGCTGCGCGATATCGTCGATGAGCAGGACGTGCCGGTGCTGTGCTTCGGCCTGCGCACGGATTTCCTCACGCACTTTTTCCCCGGCGCGCAGCGGCTGATGGAGCTCGCCGATTCGCTCACCGAGATCAAGACCGTCTGCGCCTGCGGCAGCAAGGCGACGGTCAACGCCCGCATCGACGAGAACGGCCGCGTCGTCACCGAGGGCGGGCAGATCCTCATCGGCGGCAATGACCGCTATGTCGCCATGTGCCACCGCTGCTGGAAAAAGCGCATCCGGGAGCAGGAAGCATGACACGCCGCCGCGTCTGCTGGGCGCTCACGGCGCTCTGGCTGCTCTTCGTCTGGGGGCACAGCGTTCTGCCCGCCTCCGTCAGCCGTGAGGAATCGGGCCACTGGCTCGCCCTGCTGCAGACATGGCTCCCGTGGCTGACGGACTATCTCATCCGCAAGGCGGCGCACTTCACGGAATACGCCGTGCTCGGCGCGCTGCTCTTCGGCGCGGCGGACGTGCGGCACGGGCTGTGGTTCCCGCCGTGCTTCGGCGTCCTCGCGGCGCTGCTCGATGAGACCGTGCAGCTCTTCGCCGCCGGGCGCAGCGGGCAGATCTCCGACGTCTGGCTCGATCTCGCGGGCTTTCTCACCGGCTGGATCGTGGTCGGGGGGATCGCATATTTTCTGCGCAAACGAAAAACATGAACGCAGGGGAGGGGCTTGCCCCTCCC
>CAMJHX010000150.1 GCA_946405655.1 uncultured Clostridia bacterium | reverse complement strand
GTGCTGTCCGCCGTGGGTCTGCTGCCCATGGCCGCCGCCGGCATTGACGCGAACACCGTGATCGAGACCGCCATCGCCTCCCTCGCCGCGATGGATCAGCGCTCGCCCGAGAACCCGGCGTGGCAGTACGCCGCCGCGCGGCAGCATCTCTACCGCCTCGGCAAGAGCATTGAGATTCTCGCCTGCTACGAGCCCACCTTCCGGTACATGGCCGAGTGGTGGAAGCAGCTCTACGGCGAGAGCGAGGGCAAAAACGGCATCGGCATCTATCCCGCGAGCGTGGAATACAACGCCGATCTGCACTCCATGGGCCAGTACGTGCAGGACGGCCCGCGCACGCTGATGGAGACGGTCGTGACGTTCGAGAACTCCCTCAACGAGTTCAACGTCCCCTTCTCGATGGGCGATCCCGACAGCCTGAACTATCTCGCCGGACGCAAGCTGAGCGAGATCAGCCGTCTGGCGCAGGAGGCCGTGAAGCAGGCGCACATCTCCGGCGGCGTGCCGAACATGGAGATCAAGGTCGAGCGGCGCGACGAGGTCGGCTTTGCAGAGCTCGTGACGTTCTTTGAGCTCGCCTGCGGCATTTCGGGCTACATGTCCGGCGTGAATCCGTTCGATCAGCCCGGCGTGGAGGCTTACAAGAAGAACATGTTCAAGCTCCTCGGCAAGCCCGGCGCACAATAAAAATTTCAGGAAGTTTTTACATTGCGTATCGGCGCAAAACGTGGTAAGCTATCTACAGAGGGATGTTCACACGCATTCCCCACTATTGAACAGGAGTGTGATTCAAAATGGTTCAACTCGTCATGGGTCTGAAGGGTTCCGGCAAGACCAAGCGTCTCATCGAAATGGTGAACGCCGCGCTGAAGGAGGAATCCGGTTCCGTCGTCGTCATCGAAAAAGACAAGAAGCTCACCTTTGATATCCCGTATCAGGCGCGCCTCGTCTTCGCGAGCGACTATTCCATCGGCACGGTGGAGTTCTTCAAGGGTCTGCTCAGCGGTCTGCACGCCGGCAACTACGACATCACCCATATCTTTATCGACAACTTCGTGAAAATGATGCCCGGTGTGACCGAGCAGGACATCGAGGAGTTCCTCGGCTGGCTCGACGCGTTCTCCCAGAAGGAAAGCGTGAATTTCACCGTGAGCATGACGCTCAATCCCGACGAAGTCTCTGACAAGATTAAGAGCTACGCAGTTTGAAACATATGAAAACGCCCTGTCTCGATCGAGACAGGGCGTTTTTTATTGCTTTTCTTATGCTTTTCCGTCGAGGACGTCCTGCAGCGTGACGCCGGAGAGGTAATCGTCCATGATGGTATCGAGGTGCTTCCAGAGCGGGAGCGTGAGGCAGTGCTCGGCGCGGTCGCAGCCGGATTCGAGACAGGAGACGGCGGCGAGGCTGCCCTCGGCGCTTTGGAGCACATCCGCCACGGTGATCTCCGCCGCCGGACGGCTGAGCCGATAGCCGCCCTCCTTGCCGCGCTGACTGCGGACGAGCCCGGCGCGATTTAAGGAGGCGGTGATCGCCTCGAGATATTTGAGCGAGACCTCCTGACGCTCAGAGACGTGCTTGAGCGAGACGAAGCCCTCTTCCCCGTTCTGCGCGAGATCGAGCATCATGCGCAGGGCATATCTTCCCTTGGTGGAAATGACCACGGTCATCCCTCCTTGCTTCTGTTTTGTCTGCATCTAATATACCACCATTTTAACAGGAATTCAAGCACCCGAAAAACAGACGCGGCATAGGATGCAGCACGAAGATGCTTTGGGAGGAATGCTTGGATGCGGCAGGACTGTCTGATACTATTTCGATCGCTGACGTTTGCGCAGCGCGCGGCGCATATGCTGGAGCGCGGCGGGATTACCGCCACGGTGCGAAAGGCGCCGCAGGGACTCACGGACCGGGGCTGCACCTACTGCGTGCGGCTGCGCGCGAACCGGCTGAGCGCGGCGCTGACGCTGCTGGAGCAGCGCGGCGCGGAGCACGGGAAGGTGTTTCTCTCGCGCGAGGACGGCTCCTGGCAGGAGGTGCGGCCATGATCTATCTCGACAGCGCCGCCACGAGCTTCCTCAAGCCGCCCGCCGTGCGGCAAGCCGTGCTCGGCGCGATGCAGCACATGACGAGCCCCGGGCGCGGCGGACACCGCCTCGCGATGGCGGCGGCGGAGACGGTGTATCGCTGCCGGCAGGAGGCAGCCGCCCTCTTTCACATGGAGGACGCCAGCCGCGTGGTCTTCACCATGAACGCGACGCACGCGCTGAACATTGCGATCCGCTCGCTCTTAAAGCCCGGCGACGCGGTGGTGATCTCCGGCTGGGAGCACAACGCCGTGACGCGGCCGCTGCATGCGCTGGGCGCGAAGGTGCGCATCGCGCGCGGACGGCTGTTCGACCCGGAAGCGATGCTGGACGATTTCCGCAAGGCGCTCCCCGGTGCAAAGGCCGCAGTCTGCACGCACGTTTCCAACGTGTTCGGCTTTGTGCTGCCGATCGGGGAGATCGCGGCGCTGTGCTATGACGCGGGGGTGCCGCTGATCGTGGACGCGGCGCAGTCGGCGGGCGTGCTGGACGTGGATATGGCAAGGCTCCATGCCGCCTTCATCGCCATGCCGGGACACAAGGGTCTGCTCGGACCGCAGGGAACCGGGCTGCTGCTCTGCGGCAGAGACGGCGCCCCGCTGCTCTATGGCGGCACGGGCTCGAGCAGCCGGGAGCAGACCATGCCGGAGACGCTGCCGGATCGGCACGAGGCAGGGACGCACAACGTGCCGGGCATCGCGGGACTGGCGGCGGGGCTGGAATTCATCGCGCCGCGCAGAGCGCGGATCGAGGCGCTGGAGCAGGACCGGCTGCGGCAGCTGATCACGGGGCTGCGGCGGATCGACGATCTGGAGCTGTTCTATGCCCCGGAAGCGAGAAGCCAGTGCGGGGTGCTCAGTCTGCGCAGCCGCTCGGTGGACTGCGAAACGCTCGCGGCGAAGCTTTCTGACCGCGGCGTCGCCGTGCGCAGCGGGCTGCACTGCGCGCCGCTGGCGCACGAGAGCGGCGGCACGATGGAGACCGGGACGGTGCGGCTGAGCCTCTCCCCGTTCCTCTCGCCGCGGGAGATCGACGGCGCGATTGCGATCGTGCGCGATATTTGCACGAAAAAGGATTGACAACGGGCGGGGGATGTGATAAGATACTTTGGCATCGGAAATCCGGTATGGAGAAGTACCCAAGAGGCCGAAGGGGCTCCCCTGCTAAGGGAGTAGGCTGTGATAAGCGGCGCGAGGGTTCAAATCCCTCCTTCTCCGCCAAAAAACGACTCACCAAATGGTGAGTCGTTTTTTTGTTTTCAGTTTGCGATGTCCAGATCCGCGGTGACTTGATAGTAGTCGCAGGCGTGGGCGGTGTAGCCTGTGACGTTCGCCTTGGAGATCATGTTCATCTGCAGGAAGGAGCAGAAGAGATAGGCGTTGTCGTCGAGGATCTTCTGCTGAAGCTGGACGGCGAGCTCACCGCGCTTGGCGGTATCGAACTCGGTGGCGAGCTGATCCATGAGGGCGTTGACCTCTTCGTTCTCATAAGCGCCGAAGTTGTAGCTCTGTCCGGGCAGACAGCTGGTGGTGAAGAAGTACTGCGGATCGCCGGAGGGAGCGGTCACGAGCGCGGAGGCGTAGACGTCCCAGCTGGTCATGTCGGCGAGGAACTCGCGGCGATTGGCCGTGCAGTTGATATCGACTTCGATGCCGATCTTCTTGAGGTCCGCCTGCGCAGCCTCGGCGAGCAGCGGGAGTTCCTGACGGCTGGGATAGGTCAGCCAGCGGACGACGAGCCTGACGCCGTCCTTCTCGCGGATGCCGTCGCCGTCGGAATCCACCCAGCCGGCCTGCTCCAGCACTTCCATGGCGTTGTCGGGATCATAGCCCTCGGTGTCGATCTTATCGCCGCCGAAGGTGGAAAAGCCGTCCGGGAACGCGCCGTGACCAACGACGCCGTGCCCCTCAAGGAGCGTATCGACGAAGCCCTGCTTATTGATGCCCATGGCAATGGCCTTGCGCACGGCGGGATCCTGAATGATCGGACTTGTCATGTTCATGGAGCCGAAGAAGGCGCGGGAGGTCTGGATGCTGGAGAACTGAT